>NZ_VSCV01000064.1:0-3793 GCF_047459355.1 Limnochorda sp.
GCCCACTCTCCCAGTGCCTCCTTCCCCTCCGCCACAGCAACTTGGCCACTCCCACCATACGGCTCGACCAAGCCACTGTGCCACCTTGCCACCCCCAGGAAAAGAATCCTGGGTAGTGTACCAAGCGCGGTACCCTCATTATACCTCCGGCGGGCCCCCCGACCAGGGCATGTGCCCAGAACACCGCTGCGGTACCGGCATCATGATCGGTGTGTCAGAGAGTCACTCTGCTAGTCTTGTCTTCGGCTAGATGACAAGAAGACCTTTCCATTGAAGCAGGCCATTACGTGGACACCTGCACGGAAGTCCGTCGTGTGCGCGACTGGATCGTTAACGCTCGACGAAAGCCTGTGCATCCCCCGACAGAGAACGCACTGAGGCCTAGCTCAATGAGTGGGGAGTTCGATGCCCTACCCCACCCAGGCGCTCACCACCGCGTACGCGGCCACGCCCGCCAGGGTGGTCCAGCCGAGGCTGCGGGTACGGAAGGCAACCAACGCCGCCGGCAAGGCCGCCAAGAGCGCGGGGTTCTGCCAAGGCGCGACCCATCCACCATCGGCCAGGAGAAGGGCGGGCGCGAGCAAGGCGGCCACCACCGCTGGTGCCACGGCATCGAGGAAGGGCCGAAACCGCTCTGACGGGCGCAGGTTGACCAAGAGCGGCAGGCTGCGCGAGGCGTAGGTGACCAAGCCCAAGAGCAGCCCGCCCAGCCAAACCTCAGGAATCACCCAGCCTCACCCTCCTCACGCCCACGGGCCTCGCCCCGCCTCCGGCTGGTGGCCGCGAGACCGCCAACCAGCGCCCCCAGCACCCCGCCCAGGACGATCCCCCACGAACCCTGGCCCATGAGGCTCACGGCCAAAGAGACGCTTCCTCCCACCAGAGCCGCCAAGGCTGTGGGCCTGGTGGTGAGGCTGGGCACCAAGAGGGCGAGAAAGAGCGCCGGCAGGGCGAACTCCAGTGGCTTGGCCAGCGCCTGGGGGAAGGCCAGGCTCCCCCAGGCGCCCACCACGGTGCCGGCGATCCAGCTCACGTAAGCGGTGGCGGCGGGGCCCACCACCTCGGGGAAGCGGGAGAACCGGCGCCCCCCCGTCGCTACAACGGCGTAAACCTCGTCGGTCAAGCCGAAGCCGGCCACGGCCTTCTGCCACCGGGACCAGCTCTTCCAATGGGGGGTCATGGCGACCGCGAAGAGCACGTGGCGGAGGTTCATGAAGGCCCCGGCCAGGAACCATCCGGTCCAGGGCACCCCTGCCGCCACCATCCCCACCACCAGGAACTGGCTCGCCCCGGCGTAGACCCACGTGGAGAGGAAGACCGCCTCGGCCACGGAGAGGCCGCTCTGCCGGGCCAAAAGCCCAAAGGCTGCCGCCACGGGGAAGTACCCTACCGCAATGGGTAGCCCGTACTGGCGAGCCGCGGCCCAGGCCCGAGGCCCCAGGCCTTCTGAAGGACCAACGGACGAAGCTAGGGGTTTGGACGCGTCGTGGTGCATGGAATCAGTCTAGCTCGCGCCACGGTGGGCTTCAATGAGGAACGGGAAGGTGTCGGCTCTTATCGGAAGGGCGTCAGGGAGCACCGGCTGACGCCCGCATCAGGATCCAGACGGCCCACACGTGGCTGGCGCTCCCCGCCATCACGAAGAGATGCCAAAGCTCGTGGAAGCCGAACCGCCCGGGAGAGAGGTTCGGCCAGCGGAACCCGTAGATGGCGGCGCCCACCAGATAGAAGGCCCCGCCCACACCGATCCAAAGGAGCGAGCGGGCCGGCAGCCCCTCCAGGAGGAAGGGGAGCATGGGGATCACGAGCAACCCCAAGCCCACGTAGAAGAGGACCGTCAGCCAGCGGGGCGTTCCAAACCAGACGATCTTCAGGAGGATCCCCACCAGGGCCAGCCCCCAGACCAGCCCGAAAAGGGTCCATCCCCAGGGACCGCCCAGGGCCCCAAGGAGGACAGGGCTGTAGGTGCCGGCGATGAGGACGTAGATCATGGCGTGGTCCAGCCGGCGGAGGATGGCGATCCCCCGCTCCGACAGCGGCAGCAAATGGTACAGGGCGCTGGCACTGTAGAGCAGGACAAGGCTCGTGCCGAAGATCCCTGCCCCCACCACCGCCCCCACGGGGCCTTGGGCCACCGCTTCCCGCACCAGAACGACGAGGGCCGCAGCAGAGAAGAGGGCCCCGACCGCATGGGTGAGCCCGTTCACCGGCTCCCGGAAGATCCGCCCCACGCCATCACCATCCTCCTGTAGGGTCTGGGTCCTCCCAGGTTTCCCCACCGAGCCGGGAGCTCCTCCCGAGGGGTCCGTTTTTTTCAGGTGGGACCGGCCGGCGCGGACGGGCCCATGGGGGCCCTCGGCGCCAGCGTCTTCGACACAAGAAGAGGATCCCGGGACGGCCCCCGAGATCCTCGTTCGACAGCGCCATACCTGGGGCGAAAGCCCACACCTGGCCGCTCGCCCCTCACCCCCCCACCGAAGCCCCCGCCGGGTACGGGTAAATGTGAACCCCCTGGACCACCCGGTTGATCACGCCCTTCCGGCTGGGCCGGTCCGGGGTGAGGCCAAGGGCCAAGGACTTGTGCAGGGCGAGCAACTGGCCTACCACCACAGCCAGGGGCGGGGTGATGGCGTCGGGCAAGCGCAGCTTTTGGTCCCGGTCGAAGGCGACCACCACATCGGCCAGCGCCTCCCACTCGGGCTCTGGGTGCGGGCAGACGACCAGCCGGGCCAGGCCGAGGCCCTTCTGGTCCACCTCCCGCAGGAGGTCCGTCTCGTACCGGCGCCGGTAGGGATGGGCCGAGGCGAAGAGGCCGAAGAGGGTCTTCTCGTTGATGGCCGCCATGGGGCCGTGGCGGAGCCCTAAGGTATCCTCAGCCTTCCCCAGGACCACGCCATCACTCAGTTCCTGCACCTTCAGGTGGGCCTCCAAAGCCGCGCCGAACAGCGCCCCCGAACCGACGAAGAAGACCCGCTCCAGGGGCTTCCTGGCCAGCTGGCTGATTGGCTCATCGTACTCGTCCAGGATCCTCTGGCCCGCCTGGGCGAGGCGCTCCACCAGTCGCAGGTAGCCCTCCGGGTCATCCGTCCAGCCCAAGAAGAGGCAGGCTACGAACATGCTGGTGAAGGAGCTGGTCATGGCCAGGCCCCGGTCGTGGGTGGCCGGCGGCAAGAGGCAGCAGGCTGCGGGGCTCGGCGTCTCCTGAGCCAGGCGGGCCAGAGTACCCTCCGGGTTGCAGGTGACGGCCACCTGGCGGACCAGGCCTTCCCGGAGGCGATCGGCCAGCTCGAACGCCGCGTTCCCTTCGGGGCTCTCCCCAGACCGGGCAAAGGAGACCAGAAGGAACGGCTGGCGCGGGAGGGTCCCCTCGGGGTCCATGACAATCTCGGTCCCGGGCACCGCACAAACCGGGAGACCCAACCGGTGGCTCAGGGCCCGCTCCAGGCCCTTCCCCACGTAGTAGGAGCTGCCGGAGCCCGTCAAGACCACCCGGGTGACGCCATCGAGAAGCCCAGCCAGCCGCTCCCGGTGGGCGAGCATCCCTGCCGCGGTCTCCCGCCACAGCGCGGGCTGGGCAGCGATCTCGCCCGGCGTGTGCACCACCCCTCGAGCCCTCTTCTGATCCTCATCCAAGGCGAGCAGCGCCTTCAGCGAATCCATGCAAGACCCCCTTGCCCACGTCCCTCTCAAGGCGGCCGCGCTTGCCCTCTCTCCCCTCGTCGCTCAGCAGGCAGCGGCAGCTCAGCCCTTGATGGAACCCATGGTGATGCCCCTGATGAAGTACTTCTGGAAG
>NZ_VSCV01000014.1:0-57237 GCF_047459355.1 Limnochorda sp.
CCAGAACCGTGGGGAGGAAGAGACTGTGCGAATCCATCGTGGGTTAGCGCTGGTGTTGGCTCTGGTCATGACCGTCTTCTTGGCTGGCTCTGTCTCTGCCCAGTATCCGACCCGCCAGATCACCGTCGTGATCCAGGCGGCCCCCGGCGGCGTCTCCGACATCACGGCCCGCACCGTGGCCAGCTTGGTGGAGAAGGAGCTGGGGGTGCCCGTCATCGCCGTCAACCGGCCTGGGGCCGCTGGGGCTCTGGCCATGTCCTACCTCTCCCGCCAGGCACCCGATGGGTACACCTTCGGGTATGTCCCGGTGGAGCTGAGCATGGTGCGGACGCTGGGATACGGCGATGTGGGGCCGGACAACCTGGACCTCCTCGCCCAGGCCGTCTCGGTGCCGGCGGCGGTGACGGTCCGGGCCGACTCGCCCTGGACCACCCTGCAGGACCTCATCGACTATGCCAAGGCCAATCCTGGTAAGATCCGCGTCGGCAACGCGGGCCCGGGTTCCATCTGGCACATCGCCGCCGGGGCTTTGGAGCGGGCCACTGGGGTCCGGTTTACCCACGTCCCCTTTGACGGGGCCTCTCCGGCCGTCGCCTCCCTCCTCGGTGGGCACATCGAGATGGTCACGGTGAGCCCCACGGAGATCCTGCCGGCCCTGCAGGCGGGTGAGGTCCGGGTCCTGGCGGTGATGGACCGGGAGCGCTCGCCGGTTATTCCCGATGTGCCCACCCTGGCCGAGGTGGGGGTGCCGGGTGTGGTCGTTTCGGGCTGGGGTGGCTTTGCGGCGCCCAAGGGCATTCCGGCCGATGTGCGGGCCAAGCTCGCGGACGCCATCGCCAAGGCCATCCAGTCGCCAGAGTTTGCCGAGATGGCGGCCAGCCGCGGGATGACCGTGGCCTACAAGCCGGGCGAGGAGTTCGCGGCCTTCGCTCAGGAGCAGTACGAGATGTTCGCAGAGCTGATCCCGGCCCTCGGGATCGTTCAGTAAGAGGGCTCGCGGGCGGTCTCCTCGATGGGGAGGCCGCCCGCCCTTTGGGTCCATCCGGAAAGGGGGAGCGAGCATGCTCAACGCCGACGTGGTTGCGGCGCTGCTCTGGACCCTGCTTCTGGGCGCGACCTACTGGCTGACCCTCGACTTCCCACCGGGTCCGGCGGGGGTTCCGGGGCCAGGGTACGTGCCCAGGCTGTTGGTCGTCGTCGGGTTGGTGCTGGCGGTCTTCCTGTTCCGGAGCGGCCGCCGCGGCCAGGTGGAGGCCGTCAACTGGCGGGCCTTCGGCAAAGATCGGCTGCTCCGGGCGGGAGGGGTGGTCGGGCTCTTGTTCCTCTACACCCTCCTTTGGGGTCGGGTCCACTGGGCGGTCTTGTCGACGGGCTTTCTCTTCCTCGTCGGCCTGGTGCTTAAGCTACGTGCGCCCGTGGCCCTGGCGACGGCCGTCGGGCTTTCGGTCACGCTCTACTGGCTCTTCCGCGGTGTCTTCCACGTGATGCTCTGAGGTGCAAGGGGGGACACACGGTGGCACTCTTGGCGGAAGCGCTCCAGGCGGTCTTTGAACCGACCACGCTACTCTACTTGCTCATTGGGGTCGGAGCAGGCGTCTTGATCGGGGCCCTGCCAGGGCTGACCGCGACCATGGCCGTCGCGATCCTGACCCCCCTCACCTTCTGGGCCCCGCCGGCCCAGGGGCTGGCCATGCTCCTGGGGGTGTACAACTCGGCCATCTTGGCCGGGGGGATCCCGGCCATCCTGATCAACACCCCGGGGACGCCGGCATCCATTGCCAGCACCTTCGACGGGCCGGCCATCGCCCAACGGGGTGAGGCGGGCCTGGTCCTGGGGATCAACACTATCTACTCGGTCTTTGGCGGGCTGTTCAGCACCCTGGCTCTGGCCATCTTCGCCTTTCCCATCGCGCGGTTCGCGCTCCGTTTCGGCCCGGCCGAGTACTTCGCCTTGGCTATTTTTGGCCTGAGCATGATGGTCTCCGTGTCGGGCAAGTCCATCGTGAAGGGCTTGATTGTTGGCGTTTTCGGGTTGCTGCTCTCCATGGTCGGGCTGGATCCCATGCTCTCCTACCCGCGCTTCACCTTCGGCCGCTTTGAACTCCTCGATGGGATCTCCTTTATCCCGGTCATGATCGGCCTCTTCGGCGTGGGGGAGGTCTTGGACCAGATCCTTAAGAGTCGTGAGGAGCAAACACGCATCATCCCGCGAATTGGCCGCCAGCTTCCGACGCGGCAGGAGTTGGCCCGGATGGGTCCAGCGGCCCTCTTTTCCGCGGCGGTCAGCGCCGTTATCGGGGCCATTCCCGGCGCGGGTGGCGATATCGCCTCCATCATCTGCTGGGACCAGACTCGGCGGCTCTCCAAGAAGCCCCAAGAGTACGGGAAGGGCTCCATTGAAGGGCTCGCGGCCACCTGCACGGCCAACAACGGCGTGATCGGCGGCGCCCTCACCACCATGCTCACCCTGGGCTTGCCCGGTGACTCGGTGACCGCGATTCTCTTGGGCTCCCTGATCATGTACGGGCTCCAGCCGGGGCCGCTTCTGTTCCGCGATCATGCGGACATGGCGTATGTGATCATCGCCCTGATGGTGCTGGCCTACGTGGCCATCCTCATCGTGGGGCTGGGCGCCTCGCGCGTCCTGGTCCGGGCCTTCATGGTCCGCAAGGAAGTGGTCTGGACGGCCGTGCTGATCCTCTCCACCGTCGGTTCGTACGCCATCAACAACAACCCGCTGGACGTCTGGTTCATGTTCTTTGCCGGCATCTTGGGGTTGGTCTTCCGCCAGTACGGGTACCCCCTGGGCCCGCTGGTCTTGGCGTTGCTCCTGGGCCCCATGGCCGAGTCCAACTTCCGGCGGGCGCTCACCGCCGCGGGCGACGCGGGCGCCTGGGTCTTCGTCACCCGGCCCATCTCCCTCATCCTGCTCATCTTGGCGGCGCTCTCGCTGGTGGCGCCGATCATCCAGCAGCGGCGGAAGGCCCGCCAGGGCGGGGTCACGGTGCAGCCGTAGCGACGGGAGACCGGACGGACAAGGGGTTGAGTCCAAGGGACGACGCTTCCGCCAAGGGCAAAGGCCAGAGCCAGCCGTACGGCTGGCTCTGGCCTTTTCGGTCTCGAGATGGTCCAAAGGCACCCAGGCTACCAGCCGGCCAGGACCTCCAGCGGGGCGAGGGCGCCCACCAGCAGCTGGGCCCCGTCCGCCTGGGTGAGGGGCGTCTCATCCGCCGCCTCCAGGGCCCGGGCGGGCAGGTAGGCGGCCAGATCCTGGGCCGCTTCCCGGGCGGTCACCGGGGCGGTGGGATCGTCCACCGCCAGGTCCAGCCCCAGGGCCCGGGAGACCATGTCGGCCCAGACGCCCCGGGTGAGGGTGGCGTCCAGGCGCAGGCGGCCGTCGAGGTCTCCCACGTACGCGCCCCGCTCCACCAGGAGGTAGACGTACTGAGCCTGGGGATGATCCAGGTAGTTGGGCACCAGGGACCAGTTGTGGTCCGGCGCCGGGTTGATGGTCCCCCGCTCGGCGATGTACTGGACGATCAGCTCCCGGCTGGCGATACCCGGATCGAGGATGATGCGGGCCTCCTCGCCGGTAGCGGGGAAGCCGCCGCCGCCGTCGGCCCGGTAGTTGTTCGTGGCCAGGATGAACTCCTGATCGGGCCGGACAGGCTCACCCTGGTAGGTGAGGCCGACGATCCGGTCGCCCAGGGGCCGGGTGATGTCGATCCGGTACTGGACGCCGTCGATCTGGTCGAAGTTGTAGCCCCGGAAGTCGGTCAGAAGCGGCTCTTCACCCCGGCCGGGGGTCACCTGGTGGAACTTCTGGGCCGCGTGTTCGAGCCACGCCTTCAGCTCCGCCCCGGTGATCAACAGCGCCTTCAGGGTGTTGTCGTAGATGTAGATGGAGGCCACATCCCCGACGGTGATGGGCCCGGCAGGGATCTCGGTGAAGTCGGTCTCACCGCCCCGGCCGCTCTTGTAGGGGGCCGCCGCGGAGAGGACGGGCAGGCCCTCGTACTCCGTCCCCTGGATGAGCTCCTCCACGTAGGCCATCTGGACCTCGTTGATCAGCTGGGTGACCGCCGTGTCGGTGAGCTGGCTCGCCCGGCTGGAGATGGGCACCAGGGTGTGCCCGATGGGGCTGGTCACGTAGGCGACCGTCGCCTCATGGACCTCCCGGGCCCAGGCGAGCACCTCGGGTGCGGGCTCCACCGGCTCGGTGGGGAGGAGTTTGGCCTCCTTGCGGGTCACCTGCCAGCCGCCCGTGGTCCGCTCCAGCTCCAGGGTGACAACCCCCAGATACTGGCCCCAGAAGCCCGGCTGGACCAGCTGGACGCCGTTCACCTGGCCGTCAGGGTGGCCCGGCAGGCCCGAACCGGGGATCTCCAGGTGGGAGTGGCCGGCGACGATGACGTCGATCTGGGGGAACTCCTGGGCCAGCGCGTAGGCAGCGTTCTCCGTGGAGGCGTCGGGGGAGGCGCCCGTGTGGGCCAGGGCGATGATGAGGTCGACGCCCTGCGCCTCCATCTCGGGGATGAAGCGGCGGGCGGCGTCGAGGATGGTGCCCGTCTCCACCTTGCCGGTGAGGTGGCTCCGGTCCCAGACCATGATCTGGGGCGGGACGAAGCCGATGAGCCCGATGCGGATGGGCTCGCCGTCGATGGTCCGCTCCAGGATCACGTAGGGGGTGAAGTAGGGTTCCTGGGTGCCCGGCCGGTAGATGTTGGCGGCGAGGTAAGGAAACTGGGCGCCAGCCACAGCATTCTCCGCGTACTCAAGGCCAAAGTTGAACTCGTGGTTGCCGAAAGCGGCGGCGTCGTACCCCATCCGGTTGAGAACGTCGATGATGGGGTGGACGTCGCCGGGGCGGGGCAGGCCTTCGTTGACCAGGTAGGAGGCGAGGGGCGTTCCCTGCAAGAGATCCCCGTTGTCCACCAGCAAGGTGTTGGGGTGAGCAGCCCGGATCTCTTTGACCAGCGTGTAAATCTTGGCCAGGCCGACGGTCTCACTGGGTTGGTTGGCGTAGTAGTCCCACGGGTAGATGTTGGCGTGGATGTCGGTCGTGGCCATGATGACCAGTTCAGCCGCTTGAACCCCGGCAGGGAAGGCGACGGAGAGGGCCAGGACCAGAAGCAGTCCCACCAACCGGTTCCGTCGTCCGTGCAGCAACGGAAGACTCCCTCCTTAGGTGCTCAGATCCCTGATCCTCAGATCCTCCGGGTTGTAGCCAGGGCGGCCGCCCGCGGGGTGCTCGGGCCGCCCGGCCTGCCAGGGGAACCATTCTTGTCTCCAAGAAGCCTTCCTGCCCACGCCCTTGACGGCTCATGAGGGGGCGTCCCGGAAGGCATGCTGACGACGGAGGTGACCCCATGGCTGACCTATCCATCAAGGAGCTGGACCAGGTGCTCCAAGGCTGGCGGGGGCGGACCATCCGGGTGGAGAAGGAGGAGCAGGGGAACCGGGACCAGGTGACCTTAGAGCTGGACCGGGTCCGGTATGTCAAGAACGAGAGCATCGACGACTACGTGGGCCACTACGTGCTCGAACTCCACGGGGCCGGCACCGTCGAGCCTGAGCCGGGCGCCCCCCAGGCCAGCCTGCCGGGAGCCACCTTCGAGATCCCCTTGACCACCCAGGACCAGTACCGCCTCCAGCAAGGCCGTCTGGAGCTGCGGACACCCCGGGGCGCCTACCGCCTCTGGCCCGAGCCCACCTCGTGAGGCGCATCGGCCCAGGAGGAGGGATCCTGCAGGCCCCCTGCGAACCTGACCAAGGCCAGTTGGGAGCAGACGTTGCGGCAACGGATGTGGGAGGAGAGGTCATGCTGCGCGCCTTGGTCCTGGACCTGGACGGCACCATCGTGGACACGGAGACGGCCATCTTCCGGGCCTGGGAGGAGGTCTACCGGCGGCGGGGCGCCCGGCTGCCCCAGGAGGAGTGGCTGAAAGCGGTGGGCTCCTCGCAGGCCCGGTTCGATCCGGTGGCCTACCTGGCCCACCAGCTGGGGCAGGCTGTGGACCGGGCTCAGGTGGAGGCAGAGGCGGACGCCCTGGCCGCCCACGAGGTGCGGCAGCTCGGACCCCGCCCCGGGGTGGTGGAGCTGGTCCACGCGGCCCAAGCAGAGCAGCTTCTCCTGGCGGTGGCCTCCAGCTCTCCCCGGGCCTGGGTGGATGCCCGCCTAGAGCAGGTGGGCCTGGCCGGCGCCATCCCCGTTCGGGCCACCGCGGACGATGTGGCCCAGGTGAAACCGGCGCCCGACCTCTTCCTCGAAGCGGCCCGCCGCCTTGGGATCGAGCCTGCCCAGGCCCTGGTGGTGGAGGATTCGGTCCACGGGGCCCGGGCCGCCCTGGCCGCCGGCATGCGGTGTGTCGTGGTGCCCAACCCCGTCACCGAAGGGGAAGCCTTTCCCCAGGGGGTGGCCGTCCTTCCTTCGCTGGTGGGCTGGACGCCTCAAGCTCTCTGGACCTTGGCCTGCGAGGCGTGGGAGGGTCAGGAGGCGAAGGGCTTCACGATGGGCGAGGACCGTGAGGCACGGGCGCGCGGGCCAGGGGCCGGATAAGGCTCGCCCACGACAGGACCCACCAGCAGAACAGCACCCAGGGCCAGGCAGCCCTGACGGATGGAGCGGTGGGGTTGGGCTGGTGGGACGAGCCTTCCGGCCCCGGCCGTCGAGGGACCCCGAGGGGAGGGCCTAATCCTCCTCCTCGTCGAAGTCCTCGTCGTACTCCTCCTCGTACTCGTCATCGTAGTCGTCATACTCATCGTCGTACTCGTCCAGATCGTCCTCGTGATCGTGGGGTGAGCGCATCACCCACGCCGGCGCGGAGACCGTGTGCACCACCTCATCCGTAGCCAGCCAGGACTTGATGCGGGCGTACTCCGCCTGGGCGTCCTCGAACGAGGGGAAATGGGCGACAGCCAGGTCGATCCCGCTGGCGGTCTCGCTCAGAGCGATCTGAAGGAGGCCCTCTTCTTCGCCCTCCTCATCCTCTTGGGACGGCAGGACCTCAATGGAGGTCACCTGTCCCAGGTTGACCAAAACGGCGTCGTCTAGATTGAGCCACTTCACGGCCATCCCTCCTGGATGCGCTGGGCGGTGATCCCCTGAGCGGCCGCCCAGGAGTCCCCCCATGCCCAGCCTGTCTTCCCCGGGCAAGGGTTATGTTCCTGGCTCCCGAGCGCCTCACCCAGGAATTTGTTGGTGGCCGGTTGGCCCCGGCGGCGCCCGTCGCCCCTACGTCCGCTGGGTCACCCGGTTGGGATCCAGGGCGTCCCGGAGGGCATCCCCCACAAAGTTGAAGCCCAGGACCGTGAGCATGATGGCCAGTCCGGGGAAGACCGCGTACCACCAGGCGGTGAAGATGTAGTTCTGCCCCGTGTACACCATGGTGCCCCAGCTGGGGATGGGCTGCTGGATGCCCAGCCCCAAGAAGCTTAAGGTGGCCTCGGTGAGGATGGCCCCGGCGATCCCCAGGGTGCCAACGACGATCATGGGGCTGAGGGCGTTGGGGAGGATGTGGCGGAGGAGCACCTGGTAGGGGCGGAGGCCTAGGGCATGGGCGGCGGTGACGTACTCCAGGTTCTTTACCGCCAGAACCTGGCTCCGCATGACCCGGGCCTCGCTGGGCCAGCCGATGACACCCAGGGCGAGGGCGATGGTGACGACGTTGGGCTCCAGAATGGCCACCACCGCGATGAGGAAGAGCAGAGAGGGGATGGCCATGAAGATCTCGGTGATCCGCATGAGCAGATCGTCCACCCGCCCGCCCAGGAAGCCGGCCAGGGCTCCGATGACGGACCCGATGAGGAGGGCGGTCCCCTCGGCCAGGAGGCCGATGGTGAGGGAGATGCGGGCTCCGTAGATGAGCCGGCTCAGGAGATCCCGGCCCAGCTCATCGGTCCCCAGGGGGTGGGCGGCCGAGGGCGGCTGGAGGCGGGCCCGGAGGATGTCCTGGGCCAGGGGATCGGCCGGCGCGAGGTAGGGGGCGCCCACCGCCGCGAGGACCATGGTGCCCACGATGACCAAGCCCACCAGCCCCAGCCGGTGGCGCCGGAAGGTCCGCCAGAACCGGGCGGCGTTGGCGGGTCCGGAGAGCTCGTCGCCCTGGGAGGTGCGCGCCTGCTGGACCAGGATGTTCTGCACGGGAATCCGCTCCTTCGGGTCACTCATACCGGATCCGGGGGTTGATCAGCGCGTAGACCAGGTCCACCACCAGGTTGACGGTGACGAAGATGAGCGCGCCGAAGACCAAGGTCCCTAGGATCACCGGGGTGTCCCGGCGGTTGATGGCCGTCACCACTGCGCGGCCCAGGCCCGGCCAGTTGAAGATGGTCTCCGTCACCACCGAGCCGCCCAAGAGGTACCCCACGTCCAGGCCGACCACGGTCACCACCGGGATGAGCGCGTTCTTCAACTGGTGGACCAACACCACCCGCCAGCGGTGGAGCCCCTTGGCCACCGCGGTGACCATGTACGGCTGGGGTTTCACCTCGAGCATGGAGGAGCGGGTGATGCGGGCGATGGTGGCCGACAGGTGGGTCCCCAGCACCAGGGAGGGAAGGACCATGTAGATCAGGGCGCCGTCGCCGTAGCCGGCCACGGGGAAAAGGGCGATCCCGTAGGTGTCCTGGGTGAGGAACATCTTGGCCAGGATCCCCTGCCAGAAGACGGGCATGGCCACCCCGACCAGAGCGAAGAACATGAGGGTGTGGTCCACCCAGGTGTACTGGCGCTCCGCGGCCAGGATGCCGGCGGGAAGCCCTATCAGCAGCGCGGCCACCATGGCCCCCGCCATCAGCTGGAGGGTGCGGGGGAAGCGGTAGCTGATCACCTCGGCCACCGGCTGGTCCAGCACGTAGGAGGTGCCCAGATCCCCCCGGACCAGGCGGCCCAGAAACCGGCCATACTGGACGAACCAGGGATCGTTGAGCCCCAAGCGTTCCCGCACCCGCTCAATGGTGGCCGGATCGGCCCGGCGGTAGCTCTCGCCCATGACGGCCCGGACCGGGTCCCCCGGCATCAGGTAGGCCAGGATGAAGATGATGGTGAAGACCCCCAGGAGGGTGGGGATGGCCAAGAGCAGGCGGCGGATCACGTAGCGGGTCACGGTGGTTCACCTTCCCATCCTCGGTGGGTTTCCCGCGAGCGTCCACCCTCGCCTTGCCCAGAAGCAGGGTGGGGCGGCGGGAGCCGGCCTCTCGCCCGGCTCCCGCCCCACGGTCAGCGTTCCAGAGCGACGTACTTCATCGGCACCCGGTACGCCCCGGCCGGGGAGAGGAAGAAGTCCTTCACGTACGGCTTGACCAGCGCCATCACCTTGCTGTAGGAGAGGGGCACCATCGGTACGTCCTCCAAGATCATCTGGTGAATCTGGCGGTAGAGCGCGTTCCGTTCGGCATCGTCGGTGATGGCGGTGGCCCGGGCGATGAGGGCGTCCACCTCAGGGTTGCTGTAGTTGGTATCGTCCCGCCCCTGGTAGAAGAGGTAGTTGAAGACCTCGCTCGGGTCGAGGAAGTCCGCGCTCCAGCCGCTCAAGAAGAGGTGGACGTCGTCGTCCCCCACCCGGGTCCAGTAGGTGGTGTTGTCCTCGGAGCGGAGGACGATGGGGATCCCCACCTCGGCCAGCATGGCCTGGATGGCCGCGTGGTACGGCTCGGCAGCGGCCGAGGCGAAGTAGTAGTAGGTGATGGGCTCCAGGCCCTGGCCGTTGGGGTAGCCCGCTTCCGCCAGGTACTGGCGGGCCAGCTCAGGGTCGTAGCGGTAGCCCTCCACGTCGGCCGCGGGCATGGCTGGGGGCAAGACCCCCTGGTGGGCCGGGAAGCGGGCGCCTTCCATCAGCACGTTCCAAATGGTCTCCTGATCGAGGGCGTGGGCCACCGCAAGCCTCAGGGCCCGGTTGTCCTTGAAGGGACCGGAGGTCCACTTGAAGCCCAGGTAGCGCAGGTTGAGACCGGGGATCTCCACGTACTCATCCGCGAACTCTTGCCGGAGCGCGGCCACCTGGCCCGTGGGGAAGTCGAGGAGGACGTGGAGGGCATCCTGACGGTACTGGAAGAGCTGGGTGGTGGCGTCGGGGACGTTGACGTAGGTGATGCTGTCCAGCTTGGGCAGGCCGGGCTCCCAGTAGTCGGGGTTCTTCACCAGCGTGATGTGGTCGTCCCGGAGCCACTCGTGGAAGAGGAAGGGACCGGTGCCCACCGGGACCTGGGAGAAGCGGCTGCCCAGCTGCTCATACGCCTCCCGGGGGACCACGTAGACGTTGATCAGGTCGAAGAGGAAGCGGTGGTTGGGCTCCTCCAGGGTCACTTCCAAGGTGTAGGGGTCCAAGGCCCGCACACCCTCCACCCGGTCCGCCTCGCCCGCGGTGAAGGCCCGGGCGCCCTTCACCGCCTCCAGGTACTCGGGGTGTTCGGAGATGGCGGTATCGCCGCTGAGGAACATCTCGAAGGACCAGATCCAGTCCTCCGCGGTCACCTCGGGGTCGTCGTAGACCACCCCGGGCACCTGGTGGAAGCGGACGCCCTTCCGGAGATGGAAGGTGTAGGTGAGGCCGTCTTCCGAGACCTCCCAGCGTTCGGCCAGCTCAGGCTTCAGCCCGCCCGTTTGGGGATCAAAGGTGACCAGCGGTTCGTAGACCTGGATCAGGACCGTTCGGGTGGCGACGGTGGTGGAGCGGAAGGGGTTCAGGTGCTCCGGATCGGCGGCGATGGGGTAGCGGAAGTCTCCCGCCGCCCTGGCGGGGGCGAAGGTCAGGGCGAAGAGCAGGAGGCTGCAGGCAACGAGCAGGGCAGCCGAGCGCCTCCGCGGGCAGGCATGCAGGTGGGGCGCTCCTTGCGCGTGCCGGCGGTTGACGGAACCTGCCACCTTGGGGAACCCTCCTTGCGCGGAAGGCCGGGCCAGGGGGAGTGGGTGGACCGATGGGGGGTGTCGGGGCGGCAGCCAGCGCCCGGCCAGACTGGTGATGGCAGGGAGGTTCGCCGCTCGATGGAGTCACTCCTCCAAAAGGGGAGACGGGTCTGAAAGAAGACGATGGAGAAGGACGCGGGTTCGCCTGGGGGCCTCATGGCCAGCAGCTGGCTTTACCGGTTCACCACCACGGTCGCTGGCGTGGGAACGGGGGGACAGGGCGGCGCTTTTCCGGCGGAAGCCGGGACGGCCACGAGGACCAGCGCTCCGGACAGGACGAGAACCCAGATCAGACCACGCACTCGCTGCATCCGCTCCACCTCCTCATTCTCCTCCAGAGCGAACCCGCGTTTGTTCATGATAACGGATTCGGGGCCACCGCCCCGATCCTGGTCAACAGGCGGCCGGGTTTTCGGTGACCAGAGGATGTCCTGTTGACAAAAATCCCGCGGGCGCTGCCGCCCGCGGGGCCTTCGGTGCACCAGATATGGCTTCGTTGAACGGGTTGGTCGGGCTTACGCCTGCTGACGGGCCGCGTGCCAGCCTTCCAGGAACTGCTTGGCCCGCCGGGTGAGGCCCTGATAATCACCCGTTTCGGCCACATCCTGGAGCAGGGGGCTCCCCACACCGATCATGGCCGCCCCGGCCCGGGCCCACTCGTGCAGGTTCTCCAAGGCCACGCCGCCCGTGGGGCACCAGGTGGCCTGGGGCATGGGGGCCCGCAGGGCCTTCAGGTACTTGGGGCCACCCAGGGACGCGGGGAAGAGCTTGAGGATGTCCGCGCCCAGCTGCAACGCCCGGATCGCTTCGGTGGCGGTGAAGACGCCCGGAACCACCGGGAGCCCGTAGAGGTGCCCGGTGGAGATCACCTCGGGCACCAGGCCGGCGCTCAGGATGTACTGGGCGCCCGCATCCACCGCCTGACGAGCCGCCGCGGCGTCGTGGACCGTGCCCGCGCCCACCATCAGCTCAGGGTAACGGTCCCTCAGGGTTTCGATCACTCGGGCGGCCCGGGGAACGGTGAAGGTGACCTCAATGGTCTTCACGCCTGCCTCCAAGACGGCCTCGCACACCCGCAGGGCGACCTCTTCCGAGTTGACCCGCACAATGGGGACCACCCCGACCTCGATCATCTTCTGGACGGTCGCTGCCCGTCCCATCGTCATCGCCTCCTCGATGGTTCAAGCTGAGAAGAAGCAGCGGCAGGGCGACGCAGGAGCCCTGCCGCTGCGGGCCACGTCCACCGGCAGGTCAGGCCGCGGCGGCTGCCCGAGCCTGGCGGCGCTTCCGGTAGAGCGGGTAGAGCCACGCAGCCAGGCAGAGCAGGGCGAGCACGGCGCTGATGGGCCGGGTGAAGAACATGGCGAGCGAGCCCTGGGTCTTGATGACGCTCATCATGAAGTTCTGCTCCATCAGGGGCCCGAGAATGAGGCCCAAGACGATGGGGGCCGTCGGCACCTGAAGTTGCTGGAGCATATACCCCAGGATGCCCATGACCAGCATGACGCCCACGTCGAACATGCTGTTGTTGATGGCGTAGGCGCCCACAATGCAGAAGAGCAAGATGCAGGGCATCAGGATCCGCTTGGGCACCCGGAGCATCAGGAGGCCCGTCCGGGTGGCCACCCAGCCCAAGGGGATGAGGAGCAGGTTGGCCAGGATGAAGGCCAGGTAGATGGCGTAGACCAGGTTACCCTGGTTCTCGAAGATGCCCGGCCCCGGCCGGATCCCCTTCATCATGAGGACGCCCAGAAGGATGGCGGTGATGGAGTCGCCGGGGATCCCGAAGACCAGGGCGGGGATCCAGGTGCCCGCCAGGGCTGCGTTGTTGGCCGAGGTGCCCGAGATGATCGCTTCCTCCGACCCCTTGCCGAACTTCTCCGGCTCCTTGGCGGTGTTCTTACCGAAGCCGTACGAGACCCAGGCGGCAATGTCGGCGCCGGCGCCGGGAAGAGCACCCACCAGGACCCCCGTCAGCCCCGACTGGATGAAGAGACGCACCCGCGCCCGGAGGCCGTCGAGGGCGTTCCGGATCATCTCCACCAGACCGAAGCGGATCTGGGGCGCCTCTTTCCCTTGGAACTCCTCCATGGTGACCCGGATAACCTCGCTCACCCCGAAGAGACCGACCATGGCGGGGATGAAGCTGATGCCGCTCAGGAGGTTGACGTTCCCGAAGGTGAAGCGGGGGATGCCCAGGGTGATGTCGATGCCGATGGTGGCCAGGAAGAGGCCGATCAGGAGGGAGAGGCCGTTCTTGGCCACGGAACCCTGGGAGACGGCCACCGTGGCGCTCAAGCCCAGCACGGCCAGCCAGAAGTACTCGAAGGAGGTGAACCGGCTGGCAAAGCGGGCGAGGGCCGGTGCGGCCAGCATCAGGCCGAGCGCGCCGAAGAGCCCGCCCAGGGCGCTGCCCACCACGTTCAGACCGAGAGCTCGGGCTGCCTTGCCCTGCTGGGTCAGGATGAAGGCGTCATCGACGTAGGCCGCACTGGAGGGGGTGCCGGGGATCCGCACCAGGGTGCCAGGGATGTCACCGGCGAAGATGGCCATGCCCGACATGGAGATGACGGCGACCAGCACGCTCACCTGGTCCATGAAGAAGGTGAAGGGGACCAGGAGGGCCATGCCCATGGTGGCGGTGAGGCCAGGGACGGCACCCATAAACATGCCGAAGACGGCGGAGATGAGCGCGATCAGGATGACTTGCGGTTGAGCCAGCAGCGCGACTGCTCCAACAAGGTTCTCCCACATGGCCTACCACCCCCACGGCCCCACGGGCAGGGGCACCTTCAGCAATGACACGAAGATCCACCGGACGATGATGGTCAAGATGAGAGCGACCGCGACGGAGGTGGTCCAGCGGTTGCCCCGGATCAGCAGCATGCCGGCCACCAGGACGAAGCCGCCCACCACGAAGCCGAGGCGGGGAGCCACGATGATGAAGACCGCCACAGCGATCAGAACTTCGATCATCCGTCGCCAGGCGAACTGGGGCCTCGGCTGGCTGGCCTCATCCCCTTGGCCTGCCTTCTCCGCCCGCCAGGCCCGAAGGCCGTTGATGGTGATGACCACCCCGGCCAGGATGAAGAGGCAGCCGATCAGGCTGGGAAAGAGGCTAGGCCCGGCGTAGGACTGGGGCAGGGAAGGGAGCGCGAGGCTCATGGGCAGGATGGCGGCGCCAGCCAGGATGGCGAGGAGCCCCAGGACCACGTCTGCTCTTGACACGGGTATCACTTCCTCTCCGGAGGCTGCCGGAACGCCCCGGAGGGCGTTCCGGCAGGCACAGCACGTCCAGGAATCCGGTTACTTGGCGACCCCCATCTGCTTCATGAGGGTGCCCATGATCTCGTCCTGCTCGGCCAGGAACTGGCGCGCCTCGTCCGAGGGGAGCCAGAGGATGCCAAAGCCGACGTCGTTCATGAAGGTGACGTACTGGTCGCTGGCCACGGCCTTGGCCACCGCAGCCTCCAGCGTCTTGACCACGTCAGCCGGCGTGCCGGCAGGCACTGCGAAGCCCCGCCAGGTCCCGAGAGACCAGTCGATGCCCTTCTCCTTCAGGGTGGGCACGTCGGGGAAGGCCACCACCCGCTCGTCACCCATGACGGCCAGGGGCCGCACGGTGCCGGCGTGGATCATGGCCGCGCCCTCGCTGATGCTGTTGGTGACCACGTGGACACCACCAGCGATCATCTCCTGCAGGGCCTGGGCCGCGCCGGTGCTGGGGATCCAGGGCAGGTGCCCGTCGGTAAGGCCCGCGGCGTTCAGCCAGCCGACCCGGGCCACGTCCCAGATGGCGCCGGTGCCCGTGCCGGAAGCCCGATACTTGCCGGGGTTGGCCTTGATGTCCTCCATCAGGTCCTCGAGGGTCTGCCAGGGCGAGTTCGCCGCGACCATGACGGACGCCGGGTCCATGTTGACGATGCCGATGGGCTCAAAGTCGGTGTAGTCGATGTTGGTGAGGCCCATCCAGTGCATCATGGCCAGCTCGGCGGTGATCATGGTGATGGTGTAGCCGTCAGGCGCCGCGGTAGCACCCGCCGTGTGGCCCACCGCGCCGCCACCGCCAGCCCGGTTGACCACGTTCACAGGGACGCCCAGCTCGTCCTGCATGAGGCTGGCGAGGACCCGGGCGACTTGGTCGGTGCCGCCGCCGGCCCCGAAGGGAACGATGATGGTGATGGGCCGATCAGGGTAGGCTGCCTGGGCCGCAGCGGGGAAGAGGACCAGGGAGAGCAGGGCGATCATCGAGACGATGGCAAGACCGCGAAGACGCTTCCCAGTGCTCAACACGTCTTTCCCTCCTCGTCGTACATGCAGCCGGATCAGATCCCTTGAGCTTCTTCACATCGCCGCCAGCGCCGGTTTCCACGCTGGGGCGCTCCCAACGGAACCCCTCACGGTCCCGGCCTGACGTCCAGCCTGGACCCCGCCAATCGCTTGGCGTGGGCCCGGTAACCCAGAGCCTCGGAGATGGCCTGGGTCGCCTGCTTGACCAGGCCGGCCAGCTCCTCCAGACGCCCAGGGGGCAGCCGAAGGATGGGCACCGCCACGCTGACCGCGGCGCAGACCCGCCCGGTCAGGTCGAAGACCGGAGCGGCAGCGCAGCGGACACCGGGCTCGTGCTCCTCCCGGTCGTACGCGATGCCCGTCTGCCGGATTTGCTCCAGCTCTTTCTCCAGTTGGAAGAAGTCGGTGATGGTGTTGGGTGTAAAGCGCTTCAAGGGACGCTTCTCCACCAGGCGGCGGCGTTCGGTTGAGGGAAGGAAGGCCATGAGGGCTTTGCCCACGCCCGTACAGTGAGCAGGCGCCCGGCGACCGATCCGGGAGTAGAGCCTGATCGCCTGGGGGCTCTCGATCTTGTCCACGTAGACCACCTCACCCTCGTCGAGGACGCAGAGGTGGACGGTCTCACGGGTCTGCTCCGAGAGCCACTCCAGATGGGGCCGGGCAACCCGGGGAATCTCCAGGGTCTCCAGCACCATCGAGGCCAACTCCAGGGTGCGGATGCCGAGCCGGAAGAGCCCCGTGGACTCCTCCCGCTCCAAGAGCCCCTCGTCCACCAGGGTCTGCGCAATCCGGAGGACGGTGCTCTTAGGAACCTCCACCGCCTGGGCAAGCTGGTTGAGGGTCATGCCGCGCGCCCCAGAGTGCCCCACGGTCCAGAGGATCCGTGCGGCACTCTGGACCGCCTGGACGCGGGGGACGCCGACGGCACCTGAGGAAGCTTGGTTTCTACTCCGGGCCATCGGTCGTCACCTCCCAGCAGGCGCGAAACGGCGTTTCATTCTGCCCTCACCATTGCCTTCGGCTCTGGCCTGACGATTCCTCCCCGCAAAGGGAACATAAGGAGGATCTGCCGCAGGCGAGCACGAAGGGAGTGGCGGAACGGCCCTGCTCGCATGCGGCACGGCCCGTTCTGGCTTTCCGCATTCCGAAACGCCATGCCAAACGAGCGTGGCGGTGTGGAATCTCGTTTCAATCTGTGGAGTCTGAATAGGGACTGGAACTTTCTTAAAGAACCGGGGTGGGCGATGTTGGCAACGGATGACCAAACGACTCGGGCTGCAATCGTCACCTTCGGCGAGGCGATGCTCCGGTACTCGGTGGAGCCGGGGGAGCGGCTCTCACAGGCCGACGTGCTCCGGATTCATCCGGGGGGCGCGGAGCTGAACGTGGGCGTGGGGCTGGCCAACCTGGGTGAGCCGGTCCGGTATGTGACCGCCCTGCCGGATTCGCCACTGGGCCAGCGGATGTGGCGGTTTATCGCCGAGCAGGGCGTCGAAGTGGTGGGCGACCTGGCGGCCCCTGGCCGGATGGGGATCTACTATTTGGAGCCGGGTGTTCCCCCGCGTCCCGGGGTGGTCACATACGACCGGCAGGATTCGGCGTTCAGCCGGTACCCGTGGTCCCAGTTCGACTGGGAGAGGGTCCTGGAGCCAGGCGGCGTCTTCCTGACCACCGGGATCACCGCAGCGTTGAGCGCTGAAGCTTTGGAAGGGGTTCGCCGCTCCCTGGAGACCGCCGCCCGCAAGGGCCTCTTGGTGGTCTTCGACGTCAACTACCGGAGCAAGCTCTGGACGCCGGAGGAAGCCCGGGAGGCTTTGGTGCCTCTGCTCAAGCACGTGAACCTGCTCTTCACCTCCGTCTCCGACGCCACCGTGATCCTGGGCGCGCCGGAGATGGATCCTGAGGAGCTGCCTGCCTGGCTGGCATCCCGCTATGAGCTGGACGGGGTCACCTTGGTGTACACGCCCGAGGCGCCGAAGGAGCCCATCCAGTGGCGGGCCTTCGCCTGGTACAAGGGCGAGACGGCCTCCTATGACCAGCCGGCCGGGGTGGTCACCGTCGACCGGCTGGGCGCGGGCGATGCGTACGCGGCTGGCTTCCTCTGGTCCCTCCGCCAGGGCAAGAGCCTGGCCGATGCGGTCCGCTACGGCAGCGCCATGATGGCCCTGAAGAACACCATCCACGGCGACTTCGGGCCCTTCGGGCCGGAGGAGTTGGAGCACGCCAGCGCCGTCCGGCCCGCCGGCGTCCAGCGCTGAGCGCGCCGGGCGCGAGCCGGTACGAGACGGGAAGCGTGGATCGGGAGGTGTGGGGATGGATCTTTCCTTGAAAGGACGGACCGCCCTGGTAACCGGGGCGAGCACGGGTATTGGCCACGCTACTGCCATAGAACTGGCCGCCCTGGGCGCCAAGGTGGTGGCCCACTACAACGCCTCGCAGGGGCCGGCGGAGGAGCTGGCCGCCCGCATCCGGGAGGCGGGGGGCGAGTGCGAGCTGGTGCGGGCCGACCTGTCCGATCCCGACGGGGCTGAGGCGCTGGCCCGGGAGGTGGCCGAGCGGTTCGGGCCGGTGGACGTCTTGATCAACAACGCCGGCGGCATGCTGGAGCGGAGCGATCCGGAGAAGGTCAGCCGGGAGCTCTGGCAGCGCACCTTTGACCTGAACGTAACCAGCCTCTTCCTCCTGACCCGCGCCTTCCTGCCCGGCATGCGGGCGCGGAAGTGGGGGCGGGTGGTGAACGTCAGCTCCATCGCCGCCCACACCGGTGGCGGGGGTGGGGCGGCCCACTACGCGGCGGCCAAGGCCGCGGTCCACGCCCTCACCAAGGCCTTTGCCAAAGATGCGGCCGCCGACGGGGTGACGGTCAACGCGGTGGCGCCGGGGGTCATCGACACGCCCTTCCACCAGCGCTACTCCACCCCTGAGCGGCTCAAGGCGATGGCGGCCGCCATCCCGGCGGGGCGCCTGGGCACGCCGGAAGAGGTGGCGGCGGTGATCGCCTTTCTGGCCACGCCGGCGGCCAGCTACATCGCCGGCGAGATGATCGAGGTGAACGGCGGCCAGCTCATGGTATAGTGCGGGGTGAGAGGTGAGGTGGATGGCCCGCCTGTTCACCCCGGGCGCCCTGGCCCGTCTTGCCACGCCCGAGCGGCCGCCCTGGAACGAGCGCCTGCGGCCCGTGGATGATGCGGACCCGCGTGACCCCTTCCAGCGGGACCGGGACCGCATCATCCACGCGCGCGCCTTTCAGGCGCTCCAGCACAAGACCCAGGTCTACCTGATCCACGAGGGCGACTTTTACCGGACCCGGCTCACCCACACCCTGGAGGTGGCCCAGATCGGCCGGACCCTGGCCAGGCTCTTGGGCCTGCGGGAGCCGCTGGTGGAAGCCATCGCGCTGGGCCATGACGTGGGGCACACGCCCTTCGGCCATGCCGGGGAGGCGGCCCTGGACGCCGCGCTCCGGCAGGCGGGGGACCCTCAGGGGTGGGACTCCAACCAGCACTCCCTGCGGGTGCTGGACGAGCTCGAACTGATGTACCCCGACGGGCCCGGCCTCAACCTGACCTTCGCCACCCGCCAGGGGGTGGCCCGGCACGCCACCCCGTTTGACGTTCCCGTGCCCGACTTCGACCCCTACCCTCAACCGACCTTGGAGGCGCAGGTGGTCAACCTGGCGGATGTGATCGCCTACGCGGGCCACGACCTGCAAGACGCCTTGGAGGCGGGCCTCCTCGAGCCCGACCAGCTCCGGTCCGAGCCCCGGCTCGAGCCCTGGCAGGCGTGCTGGGACCGGGCCGAGGCGGAGCTGGTCGAAGCAGGCACCTTCCGGGACTGGCCGGCCCGGGAGCGGCACCGCCTGCTGGCCCGCCGGGCCCGGCGGCACCTGATCGACCGCCTCCTCCTTGAGGCGGCGGAAGCCTCAGTGGCCCGGGCTCAGGCCGCCGGCGTGACCACCTTTGAAGCGGCCATCCACCACCGGGAGCCTCTGGTCACCCTGCCGGAGGCGTTGGGCCAGAAGGTGCGGGCACTGGTCGATTTCCTCTTCCAGCACGTCTACCAGCACCCCTTGGTCGTCCGGCAGAACGAGAAGGAGCGGTGGATCCTGACCCAGCTTTTCGATCGTTTATTGGCCAACCCGCGGCTCATGCCGGAGCCGCACTACCGTCGCTGGGAAGCGGCGTCGGAGCCGGAACGGCCGCGCCAGATCGCCTACTTCCTGGCCTCCCTGACCGATCGGGGCGCTTTGGATCTGCACGCTGAACTCTTCGATCCCAGGGCGAGAGCCATGGGCCACCACCTTCACTAGGCAGCGTTCGTGATGCCCCGGGCTGCCTTGGACTCCAACTGACGGCCAACATCGAGCGTGGGAGTGAGAGAGTGAGCCAACCGATCCGTGCTGTCTTCTTCGATTTGGATGGAACCCTCCTGGATACCAAGACAGGTATTGTGGAAGCCTTCCGCCGGGCCTGCCAGGACCTCAAGCTGAGCCCCCTTCCGCCCGCGGACGCCATCGCCCGGGAGATCGGCCCGCCCATCGGCGAGATGGCCAAGGCCCTCGGCCTGCCCCTTCCGCCCGAGGCGGTGGACGAACTCGTCGCCCGCTACCGGGCCCACTACGAGACGATGGGGCCCGAGCACAGCCCGCCCTTTCCGGGGATTCCTGAGGTCCTTGAGGGGTTGGAGAAGCTTCGGGAGGCGATTCCCGGCTTCGTTCTGGGTGTGGCGACCAACAAGCTGACGCCGGTGGCGGAGCGGGTCCTGGACGATGTGGGGCTGAAGGCCTTCTTCGACGTGATCCAGGGGGTCGATCCCGACCTGCGGCCCAAGCCGGCCCCCGACATCCTGGCCCGGGCCCTCCAGCGGGGCGGCGCCCAGGCCGAGACCTCCATCTTCATCGGCGACACCAGGGGTGATCTCCTAACGGCCCGAGCCGTCGGAACCCGCAGCGGCTTGGCCGCATATGGGTACGGCGCAGAGGCTGTCCCACCAACCCTGGTTCCTGACCTGCGTATCGAGCGCCCCCAGGAGCTCTTGGTCTACCTGCACCAGACCCTGGCGGGGTGCGGGGAGGCCCTTTCCTAAAGGGAAGGACCGACCAGAGGCGAAGGTATGGAAGGGCGCGGTTCGGACGCGCCCTTCTTTTGACCGTGCGTGCGCCGGTCCGAGGGGCTGGTTGGCTGACCATTTCTTTTCCGAAAGTGAGGCCGTTGGCATGAGAGTCACCGTGGTTGGCACCGGCTACGTTGGGCTCACCACCGGGGTCGCCCTGGCCTATTTGGGTCACGAGGTGACCTGCATCGACAAGAACCCGGCAGTCGTCGAAAGCCTCCGGGAGGGGCGGCCGCCGTTCCACGAACCGGGGCTTCCGGAGCTGTTGCGGGCCACTTACCGGAGCATGCAGTTCGGAACCCAGCTCACCCCTGAGGCGGCCGGGGCCGATGTCCTCCTCATCTGCGTCGGGACGCCCACCCAGGCCAACGGAGACGCAGATTTGCGCTACGTGGAGGCGGCCGCCACCGAGATCGCCAGCATGATCCCCGAAGGGGCGGACACGGTGGTGGTCAACAAGTCGACGGTGCCCGTCGGTTCCGCCCGCCGGGTGGCGTCCATCATCCAAGATGGGCTGGCCCACCGGGGGGTCCAGGCCCAGGTGGCCGTCGCCTCCAACCCGGAGTTCCTCCGGGAGGGTTCGGCCATCTACGACATGTTCTATCCCGACCGGATCGTGGTGGGGGCCACCAGCTCAGGCCCCATCGACCGGCTCCGGCGCCTCTACGAGGCGATCCTGGAGCAGACCTTCACGCCGCCGTCGGGCATCCCCCGGCCGGACAGCCGGGAGCTGCCCGTCTTCGTCACCACCACGCCCACCAGCGCGGAGCTCTGCAAGTACGCGTCCAATGCCTTCCTTGCCATGAAGATCTCCTTTGCCAACGAGATCGCCGGCATCGCCGACCGGGTGGGGGCGGACGTGACGGAGGTCATGCGGGCGGTGGGCCTGGACAAGCGGATCGGCCTCCGCTATCTGGGGGCGGGCGCGGGGTGGGGAGGCTCCTGCTTCGGCAAGGACGTGCGGGCCCTCTTGGCCCTGGGCGATCAGTACGGGTACGAGATGCCCCTGGCCCGGGGGACCCTGGAGGTGAACATGCGCCAGCGCCGGGTGGTGGTGGAGAAGCTCCAGCAGGCTCTGAAGGTGGTCCGGGGGAGCACCGTCGCCCTGTGGGGCCTGACCTTCAAGCCCAACACCGACGACCTGCGGGATGCCCCCGCCTTGGACGTGGCCCGGCGGCTGGTGGAGCTGGGCGCCCGGGTGCGGGCCCATGACCCGGTGGGGATGGAGCGGTGCCGCCGGGAGCACCCCGATCTGGCCATTGAGTACGCGGAGACGCCCCTGGACGCGGCGCAGGATGCCGACGCGGTGGTCCTCATGACCGAGTGGGAGACCTTCCTCCACGTGGATTGGGGCGCGGTGGCCGAGCGGATGCGGGAGCGGGTGGTCATCGACGGCCGGAACGTCCTCGACCGGGAGATGTTGACCCGGCTGGGCTTCCGCTACTGGGGGATCGGGCGGTGAGCCTTCCCTTCCAGCGGTACCTGGTGACGGGTGGGGCGGGGTTCATCGGTAGCCACCTGGTGGACCGCCTGCTGGGGCTGGGCGCGGAGGTGACGGTGGTCGACAACTTCGACCCCTTCTACGATCCGGCCGTCAAGCGGGCCAACCTGGCCCCCCACCGAGACCATCCCCGCCTCCGCCTGGTGGAGGCCGACATCCGGGACGAGGCGGCTCTGGAGGCGGCCTTCCAGGCCAGCCGGCCTGAGGCGGTGGTCCACCTGGCCGCCCGGGCGGGGGTCCGCCCCTCGGTGGAGGATCCCGTGGGTTACACCGAGGTGAACATCGGCGGGACGGTCAACGTGCTGCAGGCCGCCCGGCGGCATGGGGTGGCGCGGGTGATCTTCGGCTCCTCCAGCTCGGTCTACGGGCGGAACACCAAGGTGCCCTTCGCCGAGGAGGATCCCATCCTGACCCCCGCCTCGCCCTACGGCGCCACCAAAGCCGCGGGGGAGGCCCTCTGCCAGAGCTTCAGCAACTGCTACGGCCTGACCATCGTGGCCTTGCGCTTCTTCACCGTCTACGGGCCCCGCCAGCGGCCCGACCTGGCCATCCACAAGTTCGCGCGCCTGATGCGGGCGGGCCGGCCGCTTCCCCTCTACGGGGACGGGAGCTCGGAGCGGGATTACACCTACGTGGACGATATCGTGGACGGCATCCTGGCCGCGCTGGCCTTCCAGGCCTTCCCGCGGGGCGAGCCGCCCTACCGGGTCTTCAACCTGGGCAGCGACCGGCCCGTCCGGCTGGACACCTTGGTGGAGCAGCTGGCGGCCACTCTGGGCCTTGAGCCCCAGATCGAGCGGCTGCCCGAACAGGTGGGGGATGTGCCCCGCACCTGGGCTGACCTCACCCGCTCCCGGACGGAGTTGGGCTATGCGCCCCAGGTCTCCCTGGAGGAGGGGCTGGCCCGCTTCGCCGCCTGGCTGGATGCCCAGTCCGATCCCGCCTGACCGGCCCGGCAGGGCCCAGGCGGGGGGAGGAGGGGTTCCTGTGGCTGAGCCCGTCACCTTAGCCGTCATCGGTGCCGGCAACCGGGGTGGGGATGTGTACGCCGGCTGGTGCTTGGCCCACCCCGATCAGGCCCGGGTGGTGGCCGTCGCCGACCCCCGGGAGGCGCGGCGGAACCTGGTGGGGGACCGGCACCAGATTCCGCCGGAACGCCGCTTTGCCCGCTGGGAAGACCTCCTGGCCGGGCCCCGTCTGGCCGACGGGGTGATCATCGCCACGCCGGACCAGCTCCACGTGGAGCCGGCCCTGCGGGCCATGGAGCTGGGGTACGACATCCTTCTGGAGAAGCCCATCGCCCCCACCCGGGAGGAGGTCCTGAAGGTGGCCCGGGCCGCGGAGCGCCTTCAGGACCGGGGCGGGAGCGTCACCGTCGCCCACGTGCTCCGGTACACGCCCTTCTTCAGCACCCTCAAGGGGCTCTTGGATGCGGGGCGGATCGGTCACGTCGTTTCCATCCAGTACACGGAGAACATCGGCTACTGGCACTTCGCCCACAGCTACGTCCGGGGGAACTGGCGCCGGGAGGCGACCTCCAGCCCCATGATCCTGGCCAAGTCCTGCCACGACTTGGACATGCTCCGCTGGCTGGTGGGGCGGCCTTGGGTGCGGCTCGCCTCCTTCGGCTCCCTCCTCCACTTCCGGCCGGAGCACGCGCCCCCAGGCGCGCCGGAGCGGTGCATCGATGGCTGCCCCGCTTCGGAGAGCTGCCCCTTCGATGCGGTCCGCTTCTACGTGGAGGCGCTCGCGGACTCGACGGGCTGGCCCGTCTCCGTCATCACCCACGACCTGAGCCGGGAAGGGCGCCTCCAGGCCCTGCGGGAGGGGCCGTATGGCCGGTGCGTCTACCGCTCGGACAACGACGTGGTGGACCACCAGGTGGTCAGCCTGGAGTTTGCCGGCGGGGTGACGGCCGCCTTCACCGTCTGCGCGTTCACCGAGGAGAACACCCGGACCCTGAAGCTGATGGGGACCCACGGTGAGATCCGGGGGCATCTAGAGAAGGGGGAGCTGGAGGTCCGGAGCTTTGTGCCCCAGGGCACCCGCGGCTCGGGCCGGGAGGTGCTCCACGTCCCGGCGGGCGCCGGCCATGCAGGGGGCGATGACGGCTTGATGGCCGCCTTCGTCGGCCGGCTGAGGGCCCGCAAAGAGGGGCGGGTCCCCGAAGAGGCCCTCACCTCCCTGGCCGAGTCGCTGGAGAGCCACCTGATGGCCTTCGCCGCGGAAGCGTCCCGCCGGGAGGGCCGGGTGGTGGAGGCGGGGTAAGGCCGCGTCCCACCGGTGGAGCGGCACCCCGCGCGGTGACCTCCGGCGTGAGCAGGCCCGGGGCGGAGGATCGCCCCGGGCCTCGGCACGCGCACCTCTTTCTTGGTCTGGCGGACCCATCGACCCATCTGCGGCCGTCCCAAGCCGCGGGTCCGTTTAGGCTTGCTCCTGCAGGGCGGCGGCGGTGTAGACGGCCCGGTCCAGCTGGCCGGTGAGGCGGCTGGTGAGGACCCCCGCGGTCATGGACCCGCTGACGTTGACCGCTGTCCGGCCCATGTCGATGAGCGGCTCGATGGAGATCAAGAGACCCGCCAGCCCCACGGGCAGGCCCAGCATGGAGAGCACCATCAACGCGGCGAAGGTGGCCCCGCCGCCCACCCCGGCCACGCCGAAGGAGCTCAGCGCGACGACGGCGATGACGCTGGCGATGAAGCCCGGGGTGAAGGGGTCGATGCCGACGGTGGGCGCGATCATGACGGCCAGCATGGCCGGATAGACGCCGGCGCAGCCGTTCTGGCCGATGGAAAGCCCCAGGGAGCCGGCGAAGTTGGCGATGCCCGCAGGCACGCCCAGCTCCTCCGTCTGGGCCCGGACGTTCAGGGGCAGGGTGGCGGCGCTGGAGCGGGAGGTGAAGGCGAAGCCCAGGACGGGCAGCACCTTGCGCACGTACGCCGCGGGGCTAAGGCCCGCCAAGCCCAGAAGGAGCAGGTGGATCAGAAAGACGATGGCCAGCGCGACGTAGGAGGCGAGGACGAACTTGCCCAAGGCCCAAATGGCGGCGTAGTCACTGGTGGCGGCGACCCGGGTCATGATGGCCAGGACGCCGTAGGGCGTGAGGCGGATGACCATGCGCACAATCCCCATGGTCACCCCGTAGAGGGCCTGCACGAGCCGCTCGAAGGTCTGGGCCGTCTCAGGCTCCCGCTGCCGCAGGCCCAGGTAGCTCAAGCCCACGAAGGCCGCGAAGACGACCACTGCCAGGGTGGAACTCCGCCGCGCGCCGGTGAAGTCGAGGAAGGGGTTGGCCGGCAGGATCTCCAGCAGCTGCTGGGGCAGGCTGGTCCCCTGGAGGGTGCTGCCGAAGGTCTGCTCCAGCCCTGCGGCCCGCTGGAGCTCCGCCTGGCCCGGCTGGATCTGGCCCGCCTCCAGGCCGAAGAGGCCCGTGGTGGCGATCCCCACCGCTGCCGCGATGGCGGTGGTGCCCACCAGGATGATCAGAATGAGCGCGCTCACCTTGCCCACCTGCTGGGTGAGCTCCAGCTTGGTGAAGGCGGTGACGATGGAGATGAAGACGAGGGGGACCACCACCATCTGCAAGAGCCGGACGTAGCCCTGGCCCACCAGGTTGATCCAGTCGATGGTGGTCCGGAGGACCCCGGAGCCGGGCGCGTAGATCAGGTGGAGGAGGACGCCGAAGAGGATCCCGAGGCCCAACCCGGTGAAGACCCGCACGGAGAAGGAGCGGCGGCGGGCCCGCATCCGCACCAGAAGGCCCAGGAGGAGCGCGAAGATGAGGAGATTGGCCACCGTTGCCCACACGGGGCGATCACCCTTTCGACACAAACTGAAGGGATCTCCCACCTACTTTAATCCGAGTATTCCACTCAGTCAACGGTGATTTCGCTGCGGCCGGGGGGTGGGGGGGAGCGAGGATGAGCTCCGGGAGGAGAGCCAGGCCGCCCCGGACGGGGCCAGGTGGCAAGCCAGGACGGTCGGGGGTCCACGAGATCGACTGACATGACTGAGATTTTATGAAGGCTGCAGAGACAGTGTATATTGACTCATATTAGGAATACATGCTACTATGGGCGGCAAGATGGCTCCGCTCCCTCACGCAGGGGCGATCACCAGTCACGGGGGGGTTTCTGTGAAAAGGCGTGAAGGGCGCTCCACACTCGGCTGGCAGAACCCGGTTGGGACGGAGGCGGCCGCCCAGCCCCCGACGCAGGAACGGCAGGTGAGCCGCCGGACGGTGCTCAAGTGGGCCGGCGGCGGGGCCCTCAGCCTGGCCGCGGCGCCGTATGTTTTCGTGCCCCGGGTGAGCGCGCAACGGCAGCGGACCTTGCGGATCATCCAGTGGAGCCACTTCGTCCCCGCCTACGACGTCTGGTTCGACCAGTACGCCAAGGCGTGGGGTGAGGCCCGGGGGGTCCAGGTGACGGTGGACCACATCGCCTTCTCGGACCTGGTACCCCGGGCGAACGCAGAGGTGGCCGCCCAGCAGGGCCACGACCTGTTCATGTTCATCTCGCCCCCGGCCGCCTTCGAACCGTACGTGCTGGACATGGCCGACGTGGTCCAGGAGGTGGAGCGCCGGCACGGTCCCATCCTGGATCTGGCCAAGCGGAGCACCTACAACCCGGTGACGGGCAAGTGGTTCGCCTTCTCGGACAACTACGTGCCCGACCCAGGCTGCTACCTGAAGAGCATCTGGACGGGGATCGGCATGCCCGACGGTCCCTCCACCTGGGAGGACCTCCTCACCGCCGGGCGCCTGATCCGGGAGAAGTACCCCCAGGTGCAGATCCCGGTGGGCATCGGCCTCTCCCAGGACATCGACTCCAACATGGTCTGCCGGGCGCTCCTCTGGTCCTTCGGGGGATCGGTGCAGGATGAGAATGAGCAGGTGGTCCTCAACTCCGAGGCGACCATCCAAGCGGTGGAGTTCATGCGGACCCTCTACCGGGAGGCGATGAGCCCCGCGGTGCTGAGCTGGGACGCCTCCTCCAACAACCAGGCCTTCAACGCGGGCCAGACGTCCTACATCGTCAACTCCATCTCCGCCTACCGGACCGCGCAGGAGAACGGCCTGCCTGTGGCCGACGACACCTTCTTCGTCGAAGCTCTGCGGGGCCCCGCGGGCCAGTGGGCCTGCGAGCACGTGATGGGCGCCTACTTCATCTGGCAGTTCGCCCAAAGCCCCGACCTGGCCAAGGAGTTCCTGATCGATCTGGTGGACAACTACCGGGACGCGGTGCTGGCCAGCAAGCTATACAACTTCCCCTCCTTCCCAGGATCGGTGGCCGATCCCGGGGTGCCCGTGGAAGAGCGGCCGGCCGCCGGCCAGGCCTGGATCGAAGAGGTTTGCGAGGACGACCCCTTCGGCTCCGTCCCGGCCAACAAGCTCGCGCCCCTGAAGCAGGCCCTCAACTGGTCGACCAACGTGGGCCATCCCGGCCCGGCCAACCCGGCCATCGGCGAGGTCTTCGACAGCTTCGTCCTGCCCGACATGTTCGCCAAGGCGGCCACAGGGGCCCTCAGCCCCCGGGAGGCGGTGGCCGAGGCCGACGCCCGGGTCCGCCAGATCTTCGCCAAGTGGCGGGAACGGGGCCTGGTGGCCTGAAGAATGACGCGCTCCGGGGCCCAGCCTCATGGGCCCCGGAGCCGGTGGGACGCGCCGGCCGGTACGGCGGGGAGGGGTGCGGGTGGCACGGGTCGAGTTGGAGAACGTGCGAAAGGACTTCGGCGATGTCCGGGCGGTGGACGGCGTCAGTCTCTCCATCGAAGACGGCGAGCTCCTGGTCCTCCTGGGGCCGTCGGGCTGCGGGAAGACGACCCTCATGCGGATGGTGGCGGGGCTGGAGCACCCCACCGCAGGGGCGATCTACATTGATGGGGTGCTGGTCGACGACCAGGTGCCGCCCCGCCAGCGGGGCGTGGCCATGGTCTTCCAAAGCTACGCCCTCTACCCCCACAAGCGGGCCTACGAGAACGTCGCCTTCCCTCTGCGATCCGCCCGGATGCCGGCGGGGAGGATCGAGACCCGGGTGCGGGAGGGCGCCCGCATGTTCGGCATCAGCCACCTGCTCCAGCGCTTTCCCCGGGAGCTTTCGGGCGGCGAGCGGCAGCGGGTGGCCCTGGCCCGGGCGGTGGTTCGGGACCCCCAGGTCTTCCTGCTGGATGAGCCCCTCTCCAATCTGGACGCCAAGCTCCGGGCCACCGCCAGGGATGAGCTGAAGCAGTTCCAGCGGTCGGTGGGGACGACCACCATCTACGTCACCCACGATCAGGTGGAGGCCATGGGGCTGGGGGACCGCATCGCGGTGATGGAAGCGGGCCGGGTCCGGCAGGTGGGCACGCCCCGGGAGGTGTACGACGATCCGGCCGACACCTTCGTGGCCACCTTCGTCGGCTCGCCGCCCATGAACCTGCTCCCCCTGAATCGGGAAACGCTTGTGGGCTTCCGGCCCGAAAGCTTCCTTCCCGTGGAGGCGTGGCCTGCGGGCAAGGCGCTCCGGAGCTTCTCCTTCCGGGTGCGGCGGGTGGAGTACCTGGGGTCGGACCGGCTCCTCTACGGGCACCTGGAAGACGGGGTGCCGCCGGAGGCCCGGGAGGAGTCGGTGATTGCCAAGCTTCCCTTCACCGTGCCGGCCAGCGTCCAGGAAGGGGAGCTCTACCCCTTCGGGGTGCCCGTGGAGGCCCTCCGCTTCTTCGACCGGGCGACGGGGGTGAGACGACCGGATGAGCGTCAGTAGCCGGCTCTCCCGGGGCGGGACGATCCAGCGGGGCGAGGGGCTCCGGCTGGCCGACCGGTCCGACCGGCTGGGTGCCTTGATGGCTGCCCCGGCCCTCCTCTACGTCTTGGTCCTGGTGGGGATCCCCTTCATCCTCGCCCTCATCCTCGCGGTGAGCGAGAGCACCGCCGGGAGCCTCTCCTTCCAATTTGTCGGGTTGCGGAACTTTGCCCGGGTGGTGGGGGATCCCATCTTCCGCCGGGCCCTGCGGAACACCCTGGTCTTCACCCTGATCTCCCAGGGGATCGTCATGGTGCTGGCCACCACCCTGGCCCGGATCCTGAACACGCCCTTCCGGGGCCGGCGGCTGGTCCGCTTCCTCATCCTCATGCCCTGGGTGGCCCCCGTCGCCTTGTCCTCCATGGCCTGGGTCTGGATCTTCGACTCCACCTTCAGCGTGATCAACTGGACCCTGCGGGCGGTGGGCCTCCTGGGGCCCCGGGAGTGGTTGTACTGGTTTGGCGATCCCACCCTGGCCAGCATCGCCATCGTCACCGTCCACGTCTGGCGGATGCTCCCCTTCTCAACGGTGGTCCTGCTGGCCGGTCTGAGCTCCCTGCCCCGGGAGGTGCAGGAGGCGGCGGTGGTGGACGGGGCCGGCTTCTTCCGGCGGCTCCTCCACGTGGAGCTCCCCTTGCTCTTGCCGGTGCTGACGGTGGCCGTTCTCTTCGGTATGGTCTTCACCGCCACCGACTTGGGGGTGGTCTACCTCCTCACCCGGGGCGGGCCCTACAACACCACCCACGTGCTGGCTAGCTACGCCTTCCAGCAGGGGATCTTGGGGGCGGACCTGGGGCAGGGGGCGGCCATTGCCGTCTTCCTCTTCCCCGTGCTGGTCCTGGTGGCCATCGGCATGCTCCGGGTCGCCCGGGGAACGGAGGTGGGGCACTGATGGCGGTGGCGGTGGTGGCGGCCCGGCAGCGGGCCCGCCGGCGGCCAGGCATCGCCCGGGTGGTGGGGCGGGTCCTCCTCTACGTGCTGGTCTTGGCCTTCACCCTCTTCGCGGTGATGCCCTTCTACTGGATGTTTCTCACCGCGTTCAAGCAGAACCGGGATCTCTACGTGGGGGCGACGGTGGCCGACCACATCCCCTGGATCTTCAACCTGCCGCCCACCCTGGAGCACGTCCGGCTCCTCTTCCAGGGGACGCCCTATCTCCAGTGGCTGGGGAACACCTTCCTGGTGGGGGCAGTGGTGGTGGTCATCACCCTCATCACCGCGGTGCCGGCCGGCTACAGCCTGGCCCGGCTGGTGGGGCGGTGGGGCCAGCGGCTGGGGATCGCCATCTTCCTCACCTACCTGGTCCCGCCCACCTTGCTCTTCATCCCCTTCGCCCGGCTGGTCTCGGTGCTGGGCCTGCAGAACTCCTTGTGGGCCTTGATTCTCATCTACCCGACCTTCACCATCCCCTTCGGCACCTGGCTCACCATGGGCTTTTTCCGCTCCATCCCCCGGGAGCTGGAGGAGCAGGCCATGATCGACGGCCAGAGCCGCCTGGGGGCCATCCTCCGGGTGGTGCTGCCCCTTTCGGTGCCGGGCATCCTAACGGTCACCGGCTTCGCCTTCACCTTGGTCCTCCAGGAGTTCGTCTACGCGCTCACCTTCATCAGCTCGGTGGGGAAGATGACCGTCAGCTTGGGGGTGCCCGTGGCCCTGGTGCGGGGCGACGTCTACTACTGGGGCTCCCTCATGGCGGCCTGCCTCATCACCAGCCTCCCCTTGGCCTTGATCTACAACCTCTTCTTGGACCGGTTCATCGTCGGCTTCACCGCCGGGGCGGTGAAAGGCTAAGGTGGGTCCGGCGCTGGCCCCACCGTGCCCGCGGCCCAAGCTCGACGGACGGGCGCCCCGGCCCGGGTTTCGGACTTGGGACAGGCCCCCCGGTCCTCGCCTGGCCCCGCTCCCTTGAGCGGTCCCCGCCAGGGTGGTACCCTGGCCCTGGGAGCCCCCGCCGGATGAGGTGGGGCGCCACCCAGAGGGAGGAGGGGATCGTCTTGCGGATGGCCGAGAAGGTGGTCCTGGTGGCCGGGGCCGGGGACAACATGGGACGGGCCATCCCCGTCTTGCTGGCCCAGGAGGGGGCCAGGCTGGTCCTGGTCTCCCGGAACGGGGCGGAGCTGGAAGGGACCGCCGAGTGGTGCCGGGAGGCGGGCGGCGAGGTCCAGAGCCTGGTGGGTGATGTGACCCTGGAGGCCGTCGCCCGGGAGGCGGTGGATCGGGCCCTGACCAGCTTCGGCCGTTTGGACGGCTTGGTCTTCGCCGCTGGGGGGTACTTCCAGCCCCAGAGCCAGGTGGAGAACATCCCCGTGGCCCAGTGGGACCAGGCCATGGCCAACCTGATCCGCGGGCTGGTGGTCATGGCCCAGGCGAGCCTGCCCGCCCTGGAGGAGCAGGGGGGCGGGGCGATCGTCGCCCTGGGCGCCGCGCCCCAGACGCGCTTGATGGGCGGCGCGGCCTACGCGGCGGGCAAGGAGGCGCTCAAGGGGCTGGTCCGACGGCTCGCCCGGGAGTTCTGGTCCCGGAACGTGCGGGTCAACCTGATCAGCCCGGGGCTCATCGCCGCCCCCCTGGACGAGGGGCCCATCCGGCCCGTGCGGCGCACCCACCTGGCGGGGTACGGCTCGGCGGTGGACATCGCCTACGCCGCCCTCTACCTGCTCTCCGACGAGGCCTCCTGGGTGACGGGGGCGGAGTTGGTCATCGATGGCGGGGACGACGTCCGCACCACCCCGCCCCGGCGCCAGGACTGAGGACCGTCCAGGATCCACAGGCCCAGTGTCGAACCAGATGTCGGGTGGATGGACGAAGGAGGGAACGGTGTGAAGTTTTTCCTGGATACGGCCAAGATTGAGGAGATCCGCCGGGCCAAAGAGCTGGGCATGCTCGACGGGGTGACCACCAACCCGAGCCACGTGGCGGCGACGGGGAAGGGGTTCCGCCAGGTGGTGGATGAGATCCTCGCGGAGGTCCGGGAGGAGCCCGTCAGCCTGGAAGTGGTGGCCACCGACACCGAGGGGATGGTCCGGGAGGGCCGGGAGCTGGCCAAGCTCGCGCCCAACGTGGTGGTGAAGGTGCCCACCACCGTGGAAGGCGTGAAGGCCATGAAGGTCCTCAGCCAAGAGGGGATCAAGGTGAACGCCACCCTGGTCTTCTCCAGCCTTCAGGCCCTCCTGGTGGCCAAGGCGGGCGCGGCCTACGTGAGCCCCTTTGTGGGCCGGTTGGACGGCATCGGCCATGACGGCATGGGGATTGTGGAGGAGATCCGCCAGATCTATGACAACTACGATTTCGCCACCGAGATCCTGGTGGCCGCGGTCCGCCATCCCCAGCACGTGCTCCAGGCGGCGTTGGTAGGGGCCGACGTCATCACCTTCCGGTTGGAGACCCTGGAGCAGCTCTTCCACCACCCCATGACCGACGTGGGGCTGGAGCGCTTCCTCAAGGATTGGGAGAAGGTTCCCCAGTAAGGCAGGAGGGCGCAGATCTCACCCGGTGTCGGGGCGGGGCGGCCGAAGGGCAGGCCCTCCGGGATGGAGGAGTGCCCCCGCCCCCGGCGAACCATCCTTATCCAACGGATCCAGCGGATCCAAAGGCTTCCACCGGGGCCGGCCTTGGGCCGGCCCTTAGACCACGTTCCGGGCTGGATGGCCCGGGGGAAGGGGGCAGACGGGTGGCGGTTGCGGCCAACTTGGGCTTTCCCCGGATCGGCGCCCATCGGGAGCTGAAGCGGCAGACGGAGCGGTACTGGAAAGGGGAGCTCACCGAGGCGGACCTCCTCAAGGCCGGCCAGGAACTGCGGCTGCGCCACTGGCAGCTGCAGCAGGAGGTGGGGATCGACGTCATCCCCTCCAACGACTTCTCCTTCTATGACCACGTGCTGGACATGGCCTGTGTGGTGGGCGCCATCCCTGAGCGCTTCGGCTGGACCGGGGGCCCGGTGAGCCTGGAGACCTACTTTGCCATGGCCCGGGGCCGCCCGGGGGAGGGGCCGGGCGGGGGCGTGCCCGCCCTGGAGCTGACCAAGTGGTTCGACACCAACTACCACTACCTGGTGCCCGAGTTCCGCCGGGACCAGCAGTTCCAGCTCGCCTCCCGCAAGCCCGTCTACGAGTTCGTGGAGGCCCAGGCCTACGGGATCGTCACCCGGCCGGTTCTGATCGGGCCCGTGAGCTTCTTGATGCTGGGCAAGGCCCGGGGGAGCGCCTTCAACCGCCTGGAGTTGCTGGACCGGCTCCTCCCCGTCTACCAGGAGCTCTTGAGCAGCCTGGCCCAGGCCGGGGTCCGCGGGGTCCAGTTGGACGAGCCGTGGCTCGCTTTGGACCCGCCGCCCGAGGGGCCGCTGGGCGACGCCTACCGGCGGGCCTACGCCGCCCTCGCGGAGGCGGCGGGGCCCATCCGGATCCTGGTGGCCACCTACTTTGAGGGGCTGGAGGAGAACCTGGCGACGGCCCTCCGCCTGCCGGTGGCGGGGCTCCACCTGGATCTGGTGCGGGCGCCGCACCAGCTGGAGCAGCTCCTCCGCCACCCGCTCCCCGACGGGTTCGTCCTCTCCCTGGGGGTGGTGGACGGGCGGAACGTCTGGAAGGCCGATCTGACCGCCTGCTTGGAGGTGCTGGAGCGGGCGGCCCGGGCCTGGGGCCGGGACCGGATCCAGGTGGCCCCCTCCTGCTCCTTGCTCCACGTGCCCCTGGATGTCACCCTGGAGACGAGCCTGGATCCCGAGCTGAAAGGGTGGCTCGCCTTTGCCCGGCAGAAGCTGGAGGAGGTGGCCCTCCTTACCCGGGCCCTCAACGAGGGCCGGGAGGCGGTGGCCGAGGCGCTGGCCGCCAACCAGGCCCAGGTGGCCGCCCGGCGGGCTTCCAGCCGCCTGCGGAATGAAGCGGTCCGGGCCCGCCTGGCCCAGCTCGGGCCGGAGGCGACCCGTCGCCCCACGCCCCACCGGGTCCGCCGGGAGGCCCAGCAGGCCCGCCTGGGCCTGCCGCCCTTCCCGACCACCACCATCGGCTCCTTCCCCCAGACCGCCGAGATCCGCCGGCTCCGGGCCCGCTACCGCCGGGGCGAGATGGACCAGGGGGCGTACGAGGCGGCCATCCGGGGAGAGATCGAGCGGGTGATCCGCCTCCAGGAAGAGCTGGGGCTGGATGTGTTGGTCCACGGCGAGCCCGAGCGGAACGACATGGTGGAGTACTTCGGCGAGCACCTGGAGGGGTTCGCCTTCACCGAGCACGGCTGGGTCCAAAGCTACGGCTCCCGCTACGTGAAGCCGCCCATCATCTACGGGGATGTGGCCCGGCCCCGGCCCATGACCGTCGAGTGGATCCGGTACGCCCAATCCCTCACCGATCGGCCCGTCAAGGGGATGCTCACCGGACCCGTCACCCTCCTCCAGTGGTCCTTCGTGCGGGACGACCAGCCCCGGGAGGAGACCTGCCGGCAGCTGGCCCTGGCCATCCGGGATGAGGTTCAGGATCTGGAAGCGGCGGGGATCGGGGTGATTCAGATCGACGAGCCCGCCTTCCGGGAGGGGTTGCCTTTGCGGCGGGCCCGGTGGCCCGAGTACCTGGCCTGGGCCAGCGAGTGCTTCCGGCTGGCCACCAGCGGGGTGCGGGATGAGACCCAGATCCACACCCACATGTGCTACTCGGAGTTCAACGACATCATCGAGGCCATCGCCGGGCTGGATGCGGATGTCATCTCCATTGAGGCCTCCCGGTCGGGGATGGAGCTTCTGGAGGCCTTCGTCGCCTTCCGCTACCCCAACCAGATCGGGCCCGGCATCTGGGACATCCACTCGCCCCGGGTGCCGGGGGCGGAGGAGATGGTGGAGCTCCTCCGCCGGGCGGTCCGAGTCCTGGAGCCGGACCAGCTGTGGGTCAACCCGGATTGTGGCCTGAAGACCCGGTCCTACGACGAAGTGATCCCCGCCTTGCGCCACCTGGTGGCGGCGGCCCGCCGGCTCCGGGAGGAGGCGGCGGGGCAGGAGGCTTAGCGGCGCCCCGCCCGGGCCTGGGAGCCGAACCGTTCGGCCACGTACTCGTTCAGGATCTCGATGAATTGGGCGACCAGATCGTCGCCTTGGAGGGTGGTCCGGAGGCGTCCGTCCACGTAGACGGGCGCCTTCGGCTCCTCAAAGGTGCCGGGAAGGGAGATGCCGATGTCCGCGTGGCGGCTCTCGCCGGGCCCATTGACGACGCAACCCATCACCGCCACCTTCAGCTCCTCCACCCCCGGGTAGCGCTCCCGCCACTGGGGGAGCTGCTCCTGGAGGTAGGCCTGGATCTCCTGGGCCATCTCCTGGAAGAAGGTGTTGGTGGTCCGCCCGCAGCCGGGGCAGGAGGTGACCTGGGGGCTGAAGGCCCGGAGGCCCAAGACCTGGAGGATCTGCTGGGCCACCTTCACCTCTTCGGTCCGGTCGCCGTCGGGGGCGGGGGTGATGGAGACCCGGATGGTGTCGCCAATCCCCTCAAGAAGGAGGGGCGCCAAGGCCGCGGCGCTGGCCACGATGCCGGGCATCCCCATGCCGGCCTCGGTGAGGCCCAGGTGGAGGGGGTAGTCGCACAGCTCCGCCAGCCGCCGGTAGACCGCCACCAGATCGGGCGCGGCGCTCACCTTGGCGCTCAGGATGATCCGATCGTGGGGCAGCCCCAGCTCTTCAGCCAGGCGGGCGGAGCGGAGGGCGCTTTGGACCATGGCCTCCAAGGTGACGGCCCGGGCGCTCCAGGGCTGCTCCCGCCGGGCGTTGTCCTCCATCAGGGTGGTGAGGAGCTGCTGGTCCAGGGAGCCCCAGTTGACCCCGATGCGGATGGGCTTCTCGAACTCCAGGGCCACCCGGATGATCTGGGCGAAGTTCTCGTCCCGGTGCTTGGTCCCCACGTTCCCAGGGTTGATCCGGTACTTGTCGAGGGCTTGGGCGCAGGCGGGATACCGCGTGAGGAGCCGGTGGCCGTTGTAGTGGAAGTCGCCCACGATGGGCACCTCCACCCCTTGGTCCCGGACCCGCCGGACCATCTCGGGCACGGCCCGGGCCGCCTCTTCGGTGTTGACCGTCACCCGCACCAGCTCGCTCCCCGCTCGGGCGAGGGCCACCACCTGTTCCGCGGTGGCCACCGGGTCGGCGGTGTCGGTGTTGGTCATGGACTGGACGGCGATGGGGTAACCGCTGCCGATGGTGACCCGGCCGACCCGGACCGGTGGGGTGAGGCGCCGCCGGGGCTGGTCCAGCTCGGCCCACGGCTGGCTGGTGGTGCTGGCGATCAACGGCGATCCCTCCTTGGAGGCCCAGGAACCTTTCCGGTGCCAGTGTACCACAGGGCAGCGCCCCGGGCGATGGGGGAAGGGCCGCGCCGGGGCAGGATTCGCAAAGGTGCGAAAGGGCAGGGGAGGGGCCCCAAGCCGAAGGAAAACCGTTACACTTCCAGGAGAGGGAACCGACGATAGGAGCGATGTCTTTGGCAACTCAGATTCTCCTCGTGATCAGCCTCGGCCACCTGGCCCTCGACATGGTGTCGGGAGCCATCCCCGTCCTCCTGCCCTACTGGCAGGAGCTGTACGGGCTTTCCTACACGGCCACGGGGATGCTCCTCCTCATCGGGACGGTGGCGTCGGCCATCCTCCAGCCCACCATCGGCATCCTGGGCGACCGGGTCCGGACCAGCTGGCTCCTCATCGGCGGGCTGGCCCTCTCCACCGCCGCCTTCGCGGTCGCCCTTCTGGTGAAGAACTTCTGGGTCCTGGTGGCCGCCATCGCCCTGCAGGCGGTCGGCTCGGCCGCCTACCACCCCGAAGGCTCGAAGGCGACCTACCTCTTCGGTGGCAACCGGCGGGGGGCGGCCATGAGCATCTTCCAGGTGGGGGGCAACATCGGCTTCGGCCTCAGCCCGGCCATCACCACCTTCCTTCTGGGCTTCGGGTTCCTGGCCCCCGTCCTCGGGTACGGGATCTTGGGGGCGGTGGTGGTCGCCCTGCTGGCCGCCGTCTACGGCACCATCCGGGCCCGGGAGACCGCCCATCGCCGGACGGTGCAGGTTCAGGCGGGGAACGGCGGCGAGGACCGGTGGGGCCCCCTGGCCCTCCTCCTGGGGGCGGTGGTCCTCCGCACCTGGGTCCACATGGGGGTGAACGCCTTCGTCCCCCTCTACTTCGTTTCCCACCTGGGCCGGCCTGCAGCCTTCTCGGGGACCCTGCTTTCGACCTACCTCCTGTCTGGCGCCTTGGGGAGCCTGGCGGGCGGCCCCATGGCCGACCGGGTGGGGCGGAAGCCCGTCATCTTGGCGAGCCTCCTGGTGCCGCCGCTGCTTCTTGCCCTCTTCCCCCGGGTGCCCGACGCTTGGCTCTTCCCACTGGCGGCCGTGGCCGGCTTCTTTGTGACCTCCAGCTTCCCCGTGACCATCGTCTACGGCCAGGAGCTCCTGCCGGGCCGGCTGGGCACCGCGACGGGCCTGATCCAGGGGGCCGCGGTGGGCACCGGCGGCTTCGGCGTCTCCCTCCTGGGCGTGGTGGCCGACCACTGGGGTCCGCCGGCTGTCTGGCCCGTCCTGGCTGCCTTGCCCTTGGTGGCCGCCTTCCTGGTGGCGCTCATTCCCAAGACGTCGGCAGCGGAAGCCGAGGCGGCGGGGAGTCCGGCGCGGCAGTAGAGGCCGGCCCCGGGATCGGAGGATCCCGAGAGCCGGCCTCCCCGTCGACCGAACCAGGCGCGCGTCGGGTCAGAAGGGATTGAGGGCGGGCGCGGCCACGGTCTGCATGGTGGTGAGCAGGCGGAAGATGGTGGGCCCGTAGCCGATGAGGACCAAGAGGGCCCCGCTCACCACCCAGGGCATGAACCGGTCCAGGTACTGGGGCAGGGGCCCTGCCTCGGGCAAGGGCTCCGCCAGGGGGACCTCCACCTCGCCCGCGGGCCGGCGGTTGAGCAACGTGAGGACCAGGTTGAGGAAGAAGAGGATCCCCGCGATGGTCAGAATCACGCCGCCCACGCCCACCAGCTCCAGGGGCTCGTTCCAGGCCGCCTCCCGGTAGGTGGCGGCGCCCAGCATGGTCCGCCGGGGCGCGCCCAGCATCCCCGCCCAGCTCATCCCCCGGGACATGAAGGTCATGCCTACCGCCCACAGGATCACCTGCACCAGGGCCAGGGGCCGGTTCCAGAGGGCCCGCCCGGTCAGGTGGGGGATGAGCCAGAAGCTGGTGGCCATGAAGGTCATCACCACCGCCGCCCCCACCGTCAGGTGGAAGTGGCCGGGGATGAAGAGGGTGTTGTGGACCTCCAGGTTCAGGGTGTAGGAGGCGTTGATCAGCCCGCTCACCCCACCCAGGGCGAAGAGCAGCATGCCCAGGGCCTGGCCCGTGAAGACGGGATCCTTCCAGGGGAGCTTGGTCACCCAGCCCAGGAGGCCCTGGCCGCCCCGGGCCCGCCCACCCAGCTCGAGGGAGGCGAGCACGGTGAAGGCGGTCATCATGCTGGGGATGAAGATGGCGAAGGTGAGGACGGTGTGGATCGCCTTGTACCCCTGGCTCACCCCCGGATCGAGGAACTGGTGGTGGAACCCCACGGGCAGGGAGAGGGGGATGAAGAGAAGGAAGGCCAAACGGGCCAAGGGCTCGCTGAAGAGCCGGCCGCCTGCCTGCCGGGGCAGGAGGAAGTACCAGGAGAGGTAGGCCGGCAGGAGCCAGAAGTAGACGATGGGGTGGCCGCTCTCCCAGAAGAAGGTCCGGGTGAGGAGGGGGTCCACCTCCGCCACCCAGCCCAACGACCAGGGGATGAGGAAGAAGACGAACTCCACCACGATCCCGACGCTGGCCATCCCCCACATGATGAAGGTGACCAGGGCGCCGAAGGAGAGGAGCGGGATCCGCTCGCCGGGCCGTTCCCGCCGCCAGGCCAGGTAGGTGCGGACCAGATTGAGCAGGAGCAACAGGGTGCCCACCACCACCAGGGCCAGGCCGATGTAGTAGGCCGGGTGGGCCTTGAGGGGAGCGTAGGAGGTGTAGAGCACCGTCGCCCGGTTGGCCAGGAGGGCCCAGTCGGTCAGGAGGGCGCCCACCAGCATCACCCAGTAGGTGACCCACCCCAGACGGACGCTGGCCAGGGGCCGCTCAAAGCCGTAGCTGGCCATGTAGCCGAGGAAGCCCACGATGAAGAAGCTGGTGAAGAGCAGGACGTTGAAGACCCCGTGGATGGAGAGGGCCTGGTAGTAGGTCTGGATGACGGGCATCGAGGGGATGAGGTTGATCCCCATGTGCTCCAGGCCCTGGAGCAGCCCCATCAGGATCCCGATCAAGAGGTGCGCAAAGCCTGTGAGGATGAAGACCAGGGCCAGGCGCTTTTCGCTTGGGCTCACCTGGTAGCTCGTCGCGTTGGCAGCCATCACCCATGCCCCCCTAGAGCGTAGCGCTCGGCTCCTCAACGATGAGCCGGCCGAACATGGCCTGGTGGCCGACGCCGCAGTACTCGTTGCAGACGATCAGGTACTCGCCGGGCTGGTTGAAGGTGGCCGTCACCTTGCCCACCTGGCCCGGGATGGCCATCAGGCTCACGTTGGTGTCGAGGATCTTGAAGCCGTGGAGCAGGTCCCGGCTGTGCAGGTAGAAGGTGACGGTGGACCCGGCCGGAACCCGGATCTCCGAGGGCTGGAAGGCCCACATCTGCGCGAAGACGTTGGCCTCGTACCGGCCCGGGCCCAGCTGCCGCACCCAGGGCTCATCGCTGGCGAAGCCGTCGGGGGAGACGGGAGCCAGCCGGGCGCTCAGGCCGGGGATCTGGATGCCCATGGAGAGGCTGCTGACCACGATGGCGACGCCGAAGACCATCAACAGCGCCACCGAGACGATGATCCAGGCGCGCTCATAAGGATGGACGTGCATGGCTCTAGCTCCTTAAGATCAGCTTGATGTACGCGTAGCCCCACAGACCGATGATGACCAAGAGGTACCCGAGCAGGATGGTCAGGGTGCCTCGGGGCGTCATCCGGTCGGCCTCGGGGCTGACCTCAACGGCCGCCTGGCGCCGGACAGCCTCCTCTGGCAACATGATCGTCCACCTCCACGAACGTGGCGTCTTCGCTCCCCCAACCCCTCAAGGCACATAACAGAGGAAGAGATGGGCCCCAGCGAAGAGGAGCCGGCTGGCCCCCCGGGCGTCTGCCTCCTCCACCAAGAGCTCGGCGTCCCGCACCAGCGTCGCCACCGCCGGCGGCCCCGGGCGGCGGGCTCGAACCCTCCCGCCCCCGTCCACCGCGATCACCGTCGGCTGGTAGACGAAACGGAGGGTGCCGTCCACCAGGGCGGGCGGTTCGTAGTACAGGCCAAAGCCCGTCCCCACCGCCAGCTTCACCGCCACGGGCGAGCCGGTCAGGAGGGAGAGGCCTGGGCCTTCACCGGCCGCAGCGCTCATGAACCGGTCCAAGCCCCGCTCCCGGGCGAGCCGGGCCAGCTCCGCCGGCGTGTCGTGCTCGGGATCCAGGGTGATGAAGGCGAGCTCCACCCGGCGTCCCAGCCAGCCCCGGTCCGTGAGGGCTTGGGCGGTGGCCGCCATCGCCTCCAACAGGGGCCCGGTGCGCTCCCGGTCCCGGCCCATCCCCAGAAAGTAGAAGACGATCCGCCCGTCCCGCTCGTGGGAGCGGAAGGGCTCGCCCCCTGGGCCCATCAGCTCAAAGACGGGCGCTGGCTCGCCCAGGGGCAGGACCTTCACCGGTTGGAGGATGGCGAAGGCGATGATCGCCGCCGCGAGGGGTCCAGCCAGCCCCAGGGCCACCCAACCCCACGGAACCCGACGGGGCTTCGCCGCCCCCGGTGCCCTCCAAACCATGCCGCCTCACAGGCCCGACCCCGGGGCCGGAGGCGCCTCGCCTGGCGAGAGGACCGGCACCGCCAGGGTGATGGGATCCAAGCCGTCGAAGAGGAGGGTGAGCTCGAACCGGTCGCCCCCGGAGAGGGCCTGGGTGAGGTGGACCAACATGACGTGCAGCCCGCCAGGCTCAAAGAGGAGCCTCTCGCCCGGTGCCAGCTCCAACAGGCCTGCATCTTCCATCCGCATCACCTGGTGGGTCTCACCGCCGGCGCCCGCCCGCTCCTCCAGGACCGTCCGGTGGAGGTGGGTCTCCTGGGCGACGGCCGTCTGAGCGCCCACCAACCGCAGGGGCTCCTCGCCCCGGTTGGTCACCACCATGTAAACGGCCGAGGTGCCGCCCGGAAAGCCGGGACGGGCCCAGGCCGCCTCGATGGCCACCGAACCCGCTTCCACGCCGCCGGCGGGGCGGGCCTCCGCCGCCACGCCGCCCGTCCCGCCGGCCAAGGCGAGGCAGGCGAGGAGGAGCCCCGCCAGGAACCGAGCGGGTGGGGATCCAAGCTGGGGAGGCACGGTGATCATGAGCTCCACCCTCCTCAAAGCTCGGCGATCAGCCGCCGCAAGTCACTGGCCACCGCCTCGGGCGGGGTGCCGAAGGGCAGCTGCAGCCGCAGCTGGCCCTCGCCGTCAATGACGTAGCTGGAGGAGGTGTGGGTGATCCAGTACCCGGTGGGCGACTCCTCCGCGGGGGTCTTCTCCACATAGACCCCGTAGGCGCGCAGGATGGGCTCCAGCTCGTCCGGTCTTGCCCAGAGGCCGAGGAAGTCCGAATCGACGGGGCCGATGTAGGCGGCGAGGCGCTGGGGGGTGTCGAATTCGGGATCGACGGTGACAAAGGCGAACTGGACGTGCTCGGCCTGCTCCTCCAGCAAGAGCTTCACCCGTTTGAACTGGCCCAGGGTGGCCGGGCAGACGTCGGGACAGTTGGTGTACCCGAAGAAAAGAACGACCACCTGCCCCCGGTGGCCGCTAAGGCTGAAGGGCCGTTGATGGTGGTCGATGACGGTGAAGTCGGGGGCAGGGAGTGGGGGATCGATCACCCGTCCGGCAAAGCCAGCCGCGGCCCCTGGGGATGTTGTGCTGAAAAAGGCTCCGCCGGCCAGGCGGCCGACCAACCCCACTCCCACCGCGAAGGCTGCGACGAGGAGAGCGACGAGAAGAACGGCCCGCTGCTTCGTTGCCAGCACCCCCGACGGCACCAGAACCGGACAGCCCGGCCCAAGCACGGGCCGTCCAGAAGGGTCTTGGTCCGTGAAATAAGGACCATTCTCATTCTCATCAGGAAGAATGCTGAACGAAAGGGACGAAGTTCCCGAAGAGGAAAGGACATATGTCCCACTCAACCAGCCCGAAAGGGTCATGGGGCGCGCCGGCTCGCCTGGGCCCGCCAGGCGCTCCGGCGCAGGGCCTGGATGGAGACGGGCGGAGGAAGGCCTGCCTCCACCCACGCTCGCCGGAAGAGGCGTTCCAGGCTGGCCGCACTCAGGGCGGCGCCCCGGGCGCTCAGGAAGAGGGGGCCGTGGGGGGCGTCATGGCTCAGCCGACCGGCCGCCGCGAGCTGGGGTCGCTCCCGCTGGAGGTAGCGCCGGAGCACCCGGAGGGTGTGGCCGTCTAAGGGCACCACCCGCGGCTCCCGCGGCCCGGGGAGGCTGAGGCGGGGCTCGTTAGGGGCCAGGTCGCCTAAGGTGATCTGGACCAGCTGGCTGATCCGGCAGCCGGTGGCCGCCACCAGCTGGAGCGCGCTCCGGTCCCGCCAGGGGTAGGGGGAGAGGCGCTGGCAGGCGGCCAGGAGCCCCTCCACCGCCGCAGGGGAGAGGCCAGGGGCCGGCTGGTGGGCGGGCCGGGGCTGAACCAGCCCCGCCGTTGGGTCGTGGGGGAGACGCCAGCCAGGGTCCTGCTGGAGGAAGCGGAAGAAGGAGCGCAGACAGGCCAGGTGCCGGGCGATGGAGTTCGGCCGGAGGGCCCGCTCCCGGCGGAGGTAGACCAGGTAGGCCCGGACATCGGGCCGGTGGATGGCCTCGGGCGAGGTGGCCAGGGGCTCCGCGCCCCGTTCGGAGAGGAACCGGCAGAAGCTCCGGAGATCCCGCTGGTAGGCCCGCAGGGTGTTGGGGCTGGCCTGGCGCTCGAGCCGGAGGTGGATGAGAAAGTCGGCGACCGCGTCCACCAGAGCGGGGCGGCGGGCCCTGAGCGGGCGGCCTCGGAGGACAGGTTGAGCCAGGGGAATCGCCTCCTTGGCTCCCCCTGGGCAGACGGTCTGGAACGGATGTCCATCGGAAACGGATAGCCCTTGGAAACGGATGGACGAACGGATGGATTTGGAATTCGCTGCCAGGGGCCGGGATCCTCCCCGGGAGACGAACGGCCAGGCCCGCCCCGATGGGGCCCGGCCTGGCCGTGGCTGCTTGTGCTGTGGCCTTTGGGAGGCGCCGCCCGGGAGGCCTCAGCCGTACCGGTAGGCGATGCCCGTCCCGCCCGTCGGGTAGCGCCAGTCGATGTTCTGGTGGGGGCAGGCGATCCGGCAGGTGCCGCACTCCAGGCAGTTCTCGAAGGCTACATGCATCCGTCCCTCGCCTGCCTGCCACTCGTAGACCCGGGCGGGGCAGAAGGTTTCACAGGGCCGCTCGCAGGCGGCGCAGACGGCCTGGTCCCGGATGGCCAGGTGGGGGGCGGTGTCCGCCTTGTAGCGGATGGTGAAGAGCTTGGCCTCCAGGTTGACCGTCACCGGGGCCGCCTGCTTCCCATTCTGAGTCTGCACGCTCATCCGTTGATCGCCCTCCATCCTCGCCAAGCGAGCCTCAGGAGGCCGCCGGGGCCGCCCGCCGCTTGGATCAGGTCCTGCATGATCTCCTTGTGGGTCTGGGCCTTGGGCCGGCTGTCCACGGTGAAGAAGCGGAAGGCCGCCTCGTTGAGGGCCCCGATCAGCCCGTCGAAGAGCTGCTTGGGGTCCTGGCTGGCCAGGAACTCGGGCATCCGCTGGATCTTCTTCAGATCCTTGCCGACGAAGGACTCCCGGACCCGCCGCTCGTAGGCGGCCAGGGCCTGGGCGCTCAGGTCCCCGTTGGCCTTGGCCTCGACGATGGTCTCGCCGGCCATCCGGCCCGAGGCCATGGCCAGGTTGGTCCCCTCCCGGTGGACGAAGTTGACCATCTGGGCCGCGTCGCCGCAGATCACCCAGCCGTCGCCGGCCAGCTTGGGCATGGACCGCCAGGCCCCCTCGGGGATCATGTGGGCCGAGTACTCCTTGGTCTCGCCGCCCTTGATGAGGCGCCGGATCATGGGGTGGGCCTTCACCGACTCCAAGAGCTCGTAGGGCTTCACCCCGCTCCGCATCAGGTCGCTCACCATGACGCCGATGCCGAGGGAGATGCTCTCCCGGTTGGTGTAGAGGAAGCCCAGTCCGGTCATGCCCTGGCTGGTGGCGCCCAGGAACTCGATGGTGGTCCCTTCTCGGCCCTCGAGGTTGAAGCGCTCTTCGATGGTCTCCCGGGGGAGGGCGATCACTTCCTTGACGGCCAGGCTCACCTCATCGGGCCGCCAGGTCCGGTGGACCCCCAGCTCCTCCGCGAGGAGGCTGTTCACCCCGTCGGCGATGACCACCACGTCCGCGTAGAGGTCGCCGTCCTCCCGGTCGGTGTGGACGCCGATGACCCGACCCGAGCGGTCCCGGATCAGCCCCGTGGCGACCGTCTGGTAGATGGGAAGGGCCCCGGCCTCTTCCGCCTTGCCCGCCAGCCACGGGTCGAACTTGACCCGGAAGGTGCTCCAGGCGTTGTACGGCTCACTGTTGAACCGCTCGTGCTTGTGCCCGATGGAGACCACCGATTCGGGCCCCAAGAGCCAGTACCGCTGCTCGGTGATGTGCCGTTCGACGGGGAAGGTCCGCTCCTGGGTGCACCCGGGGATGAGCTCCTCCAGCTCGTGGCGGTAGATGATCCCGCCGAACATGTTCTTGGCCCCGGGGAACTCGCCCCGGTCCAGCAGGACGACGGACAGGCCGGCCTTGGCCATGGTGTAGGCGGCCGCCGCCCCTGCTGGCCCGGCGCCGACCACCACCGCATCGAAGTGCTCCTTAGCCACGCGCCACCGCCTCCTCTCCCACCAGCGCCCGCCGGCGGGCCTCCTCGATCAAGGCCGGGACGATCTGGTGGACGTCGCCCACGATCCGGTAGTCGGCCACCTGGAAGATGGGGGCGTCGGGATCTTGGTTGATGGCGACGATCACCTGGCTCCCCTCCATGCCCACCACGTGCTGGACCGCGCCGCTGATGCCGCAGGCGATGTAGAGCTTGGGCCGGACGGTCTGGCCCGTCTGGCCGATCTGGTGCGCCCGGTCGATCCAACCGGCATCCACCGCCGGCCGGGTGGCGCCCACCTCGCCGCCCAGGAGCCGGGCCAGCTCCCGGAGCATCTCGAAGCCCTCGGGGCCGCCCATGCCCATGCCGCCGGCCACGATGACGGGGGCGTCCTCCAAGTTGACCCGGTTGGGATCCCGGATGAACTCGAGCACCCGGGCCGCGATCTCCTCTTCCCGGATGGTGACCGGCACCCGCACCAGCTCACCCTGCCTGGACGGGTCCTTGGGCAGAGCCTCGAAGACCCCCGGGCGGGCGGTGGCCATCTGAGGCCGGCGCTGCTTGCAGAGGATGGTCGCCATCAGCTTCTCGCCCATGGCCGGCCGGCTGGCCAGAAGGAGGCGGGACGGTGGCGGCTCCACGTCGATCTGGGTGCAGTCGGCGGTGAGGCCCGTCTCCACCAGGGTGGCGATGGCCCCGGCCAGGTCCCGGCCGGTGTAGGTGGCGCCCACCAGGCAGATCTCAGGCTTGGCCTCCCGGATCACCTCGACGGCCGTGTGGGCGTAGGGCTGGGTCCGGTACTGCTCCAGGACAGGATCGTCGGCCAGGTAGACCACGTCGGCGCCGTAGGCGATGGCCTCCTGGGCCACCTCTTCCACCTGATGTCCCATGACCAGGGCCATGAGCCGGGTCCCCAGCTTGTCGGCGATCCGCCGGCCCTGGCCGAGGAGCTGCCAGCTCACGCTCTTGGCCTGGCCGCCGTGCTGCTCAACGATGATCAAAACCCCTTCGTGGTCCGTGGGAACCTGCACCTCTTGGGCTTTCCCCTTGGCCATCACGCAACACCCCCATTCACCGGGCTCCCATCGGGCGTGCCGGCGCCCCCATCGCCGGCCGGAACCGGGGCCACCGCCCAGCCGATCTGGGCCGGCAGCTCCGTGGCCAGGAGCCGGTCGAAGAGCTGGCGGGCCACCTCGGCGGGCGTGCCCGGGCCCTCCTCGCCGTCCTGGCCCGTCAAGGTCTCGCCCGCCCGGCTGACGGGCTCAGGGACCCACGCCTTCCCCACCACCGTGGGAGACCCCTTGAGGCCGATCCGGGTCCGGTCGATCTCGGGGAAATCGTCGACGGTCCAGGTGATGGGCTCGTACCGGACGGCCCGCAGCATGCCGGGCATGCTGGCCCGGCGGACCTGGTTGATCCCCTCCACCACGGTGACCAGGGCGGGGAGGGCGGTCTCCACCACCTCCACACCGTCCTCCAGGTGGCGCTCGACGGTGATCCGCCGGGCCTCAGGATCGATCTGGCGGATGCGCTCCACGTAGGTGAGCTGCTCCAGCTTCAAACGGGTGGCGATCCCCGGCCCCACCTGGCCCGTGTCGCCGTCCAGGGTCTGCTTGCCGCAGATGACCAGATCCACGGGCCCCCACTGGTCCGCCACCTTGCGGATGGCCTCGGAGAGCACGTAGGACGTGGCCAGGGTGTCCGCCCCGGCGAAGGCCCGGTCGCTGACCAGCACCGCCTCATCCGCGCCCAGGGAGATGCACTCCCGCAAGGCGGCCACCGCCGACTTGGGCCCCATGCTGACCACCGTCACCCGGGTGCCAGGGAACTGCTCCTTGATCCGGACCGCCTCTTCGACCCCGTGGAGGTCGAAGACGTTGACGATGGACGGCACGCCCTCCCGGATCAGGGTGTTGGTCACCGGGTCGATACGGATCTCCCGGCTATCGGGGACCTGCTTGACACAGACGACAACATGCAAAAAAGCTCATCCTTTCCAGGCTGGTGAGCTTACGAGGGGTGCACCGAAGGAACAAGAATGTGAGCACGTTCACAATTAAAGTCTTCGAGCCCCAGAACGCGACTCCTCTCATTTCCTCTCTGGCAGAAGCCTCTGGTGAAGGAAAGGCCTGCAAGCCCGGGAGGAGCACGGTGGGGCAGGGACCAGGCGAGGCACGGCCCCAGGGCGCCCGGGAAGGAGCCCCCGGAAGAAGGGCCGGGCCCCCCGAAGGGCCCGGCCCATATTTCGCACGGTGAGGCGCCTTTCCTGCTGGGACCGCCGCCTCGGCCAACCGAGGCGGGCAGCGCGGGACTACTTGGTCACCAGCATCAAGGGCACGGGGATGAAGGGGTCCACCGCCTGGCCCTGGAGGTACGCGATGGCCGTCTGGACGGCCAGCTCGCCCATCAGAATGGGCTGCTGGGCCACCGTGGCCGCCATCCGGCCCTCCTCCACCGCCCGGACCGCATCGTCGGTGGCGTCGAAGCCCACCACCATGATCTTCCGGCCCGACGCCTCGATGGCCGTCAGAGCACCCAGGGCCATCTCGTCGTTGTGGGCGAAGACCGCGTCGATCTCGGGCTGGGCCTGGAGGATGTTCTCCATCACCGACAGGCCCTGGGCCCGGTCGAAGTTGGCCGTCTGGCGGGCGACCACCTGGATGCCGGCGTGCTGGCCGATCACCTCATTGAAGCCCTGGCCCCGATCCCGGGCGGCCGACGCGCCGGGGATGCCCACGAGCTCCACCACTTTGCCGCTACCGCCCAGCTGCTCGACGATGTACTCGCCAGCCATCCGGCCACCGGCCACGTTGTCGGAGGCGATGTGGGAGACCACCTCGCCATCGTCAGTACCCCGGTCGACGGTGATGACGGGGATGCCCGCGGCGTTGGCCTGGAGGATGGCGGGGACCACCGCCGACGAGTCGGTGGGGTTGACGATGATCAGGTCCACGCCCTGGACGATGAAGTTCTCGATGTCAGCCAGCTGCCGGGCGGGGTCGTCCTGCGCGTCGCCGACCACCAGCCGGACGCCTGCCTTCTGGGCGGCCGCCTGGGCCCCATCCCGCAGGTCCACGAAGAAGGGGTTGTTCAGGGTCGAGATGGAGAGCCCGATGGTCTGGGCCCACGCCGCCGCCGTCGAGCTCAAGAAGAACGCCACCAGCAGAACAGGGACGATCCAGCTTCTTCTCACCGTTCACCCTCCTCGATGGTGATGCTTCAGCCTGATGCCCTCAACGACACGACATGAGGGAGGCGGCCCAACGCCGCACGCAGGATGGATGCCCCGCATCACCTCCTTTGCAAGCGTCCCCAGAGTCCCTGGCTGCGCCGGGCGACTCCCGGGCCCGCGGCCTCGCCGGCGGGCCCGGCTCCACCCAACCGGGGGGCCGCACCGCAGCCGGGCAGCGCCCGGTCAGCCGGGGAAGATCCCCTGGGTGCTGGAGAAGAGGATCACATTGGCATAGGGCGTGCACTCCCCCGTCCGGATGACGGCCCGCACCGAAGGGAGCCGCTCCTTGAACCGTTGGTGGGGCACGTACTCGATGGGGACCTGGAGCCGGCTTTGCACCTCCCGCCAGAGCGTCGGGTTGGCCTCTTGGATCTCCTGGGCGAGGAGGGCGCCCTCGATGCTCAGCTCGGCCAGGATTCCGTCCAGGACCGTCAGGAACGAGGGGACACCCGGCAGGAAGGCCAGGTCCACCCGCTCCACGCCTTTGGGGATGGGCAGCCCCGCATCGGCCACGACCAGCCCGTCGGTATGGCCCATCTCGCTGATGATCCGACTGATCTGGGGATGGAGGATCCCCTGACGCCGCATGGTTCCATCGCCTCCTAGTGGCTGGCCAGCGCGGATGGGTCGGGCCCGCTTCCTTCGCCCGGAGCCGTCTCCTTGGCGGCCGGGCGGAGGCCCAGCGCGCCCGCCCGGTGGAGGGCCCAGTCGAGGAGGACCGCCCCCAGGATGACCAGGCCCTTGGCCACCTCTTGGTAGAAGGGGGAAACGTTCATCAGGTTGAGGCCGTTGTCCAGGACGCCCATGATGAGCGCGCCCACCAGCGTCCCCAAGATGCTCCCCCGCCCGCCGGCCAGGCTGGTCCCGCCGAGGATGACGGCGGCGATGGCGTCCAGCTCGTAGCCGGCGCCGGCGGTGGGCTGGGCCGAGACCAGCCGGGCCGTCAGGACCAAGCCCGTCAAGCCGGCGAAAAAGCCCGACGCGGTGTAGACCAGGGTCTTCACCCGGGGCACGGGAATGCCGGCCAGGCGGCAGGCCTGCTCATTGCCCCCCACCGCGTAGATGAGCCGCCCCCACCGGGTCCGGGTGAGGAAGATCCAGAGGACCAGGTAGGTGACCAGAAGGATGACCACCGGAACGGGGAGGGGGCCCAGGTACCCGCCGCCGATGAAGCGGTAGGCCGCATCCCGGATCAGGATGGGGCGCCCGTCGGTGTAGACCAAGGTGAGGCCCCGGGCCCAGGCCATGGTGGCGAGGGTGACGATGAAGGGGGGCAGGTTGGGGTAGGCGACGAAGAGGCCGTTGATGAAGCCCAGGACTGTCCCCACGGCCAGGGCCGCCAGGATGGCCCAGGTCAGGTCGCCGGTGGCGGCCAGGGTTCCGGCGGAGACGGCGCCCGCCAGGGCGAGGACCGAGCCGACGGAGAGGTCGATGCCGCCCGTCAGAATCACCAGCGTCATCCCCGCGGCCAGGAGGCCGTTGATGGCCGCCTGGCGGGTGACCACCAGCAGGTTGGCGGTGGTGAAGAAGCGCTCGTGCATCAGCCCCAGGATCAGGCAGAGGAGCACGAGGATGGCGAACATGCCGTACCGTTGCATCCACGCGACCCAGCGGTTCTGGGTCATGGCGTTTCACCTCCCACTGGTCGGCCCGGAGCGGTGGCCTGGCCGGCCCGGGCCAGGCCCGTGGCCAGCCGCATGATCTCCTCCTGGGAGGTCTGCTCCGGGTCCAGCTCGCCCTGCAGGCGACCGTTGGCCATCACCAGAATCCGGTCGGAAAGGCCCAGGATCTCTGGCAGCTCCGATGAGATGAAGAGGACCGCCCGGCCTTGCCGGGCCAGCTCGTCCATGATCTGGTAGATCTCGCTCTTGGCGCCCACGTCGATCCCCCGGGTGGGCTCCACCAGGATGAAGAGCCGGGGATCGGTGGCCAGCCACTTGGCCAGGACCACCTTCTGCTGATTCCCGCCCGACAGGTACCCCACTTCCTGGTGGAGGGAGGGAGTGCGGATGTTCAAGCGCTCCACGAAGGAGGCGGCCACCGCCTTCTGGCGGCCCCGCTCGAGGAAGCCCGCCCGGGTGAAGCGCTCCAGGGAGGCCAGGGTGGTGTTGGCCACCACATCCTCGCCCAGGATCAGCCCTTCGTGTTTCCGGTCCTCGGTGACCAGCGCGAGGTGGTGCGCGATGGCCTCCCGGGGGCTGGTGAGGCGGACAGGCTGGCCGTTGAGGAGGATCTCTCCCTCAACACCCCGGACCGCGCCGAAGAGGGCCCGGGCCAGGACCTCCTGCCCGGCTCCCATGAGGCCGAAGAGCCCCACGATCTCATGCTCGTGGAGGGTGAAGCTGATGTCGAAGAGCTTGCCGGGGAGGGAGAGGTTCCGCACCTCCAGGAGGGGCCGGCCCCGGGCGCCGCGCCGGGGCGGGAACCGGCCGGCCAGCTCCCGGCCCACCATGCGGGCGATGACCTGATCCTTGGTCCACTGGTCCGCGGGGCCGCTGCCCACCTGGCGGCCGTCCCGGAGCACGGTGATCCAGTCGGCCAGGGCGAAGACCTCATCCAGCTTGTGGGAGATGTAGACCAGGGCCACCCCTTGGGCCCGCAGGGTGCGGAGGAGGGTGAAGAGCCGCTCCACCTCCGCCTGGGTCAGGGCGGCGGTGGGCTCATCGAGGATGAGCACCTGGCAGTCCCGGGCCAGGGCCCGGGCGATCTCCACCATCTGCATCTCGGCCACGGTCAGGCTCTCCACGGGCCGGGTGACATCGATGGCCACCCCCAGCCGGTCGAGCACTTCCTGGGCCCGCCGCCGCATCTCCTGGATCTGGAGGAAGCCCCGCCGGGTGGGCATCTCGGCCAGGAAGAGGTTCTCCGCCACCGAGAGCGGCCCCACCAGGTTGAACTCCTGGTGGACGATGGCCAGGCCCCGTTCCCGGGCCTCGGCCGGCGAGCGGAGCTCGACGGGCTGTCCGTCCCAGAGGATCTGGCCTCCGTCGGGCCGGTAGATGCCGCTCAGCACCTTCATGAGGGTGGACTTGCCGGCGCCGTTCTCGCCCACCAGGGCATGAATCTGGCCCGGATACAGGTCGAGATCCACGCTGTCGAGGGCGACGACGCCGGGAAAAACCTTCCGGATCCCCCGCACCGCCAGCCGGGGCGTGGGGGCGTGGACGTCCGGACGGGCGCCTGGACTCACGGGTAGCTCACCCCCTGCTGGGTCAGGAACGCCAGAACCTCCTCCCGGGCGGGCAGGCTGGCCTGGGCGCCGGGCCGGGAGACGGTCAGGGCCCCGCAGGCCGCGGCGAACCGCAGGGCCTGGGCCACCTCGGTACCCCGGACCAGCTCGGCGGCCAGGCCGCCCACGAAGGCGTCGCCGGCGGCGGTGGCATCGACGGCGGTGACGGGGAAGGCGGGGACCCAAAGTTCCTGCCCGTCGAGCCAGGCGAAGGCGCCCCGGCGGCCCAGGGTGAGGATGACGTACCGGGGGCCCTGAGCGGCCAGCCGGCGCGCCGCCTCCCGGATCGCCTCATCCTGGTCAAGGGAGGGGAGCCCGGTGAGGGCCATGGCCTCCGTCTCATTGGGCACCAGGTAAGTGACCTGGGCGAGGAGTTGGGCGGAGACGGGCCGGGCGGGCGCCGGGTTGAGGAGGACGGGGATCCCCAGGGACGCGGCCTGGGCCGCCGCCCGCTCCACCGTCTCGACGGGGACCTCGTGCTGCAGGACCAGGATCCCCGCCCGTTCAAACCAGGGTGCGGCCGCCTCCACATCCCCGGGGGAGAGGTTGGCGTTGGCGCCCGGAGCCACCACAATGGTGTTCTGGCCCGACTCCTCCACGGTGATCAGGGCCACACCGGTGGGGGCCTCACTGTCCTCGATGAGCCCGTCGGTGGCCACCCCGCCTTGGGCCAGGGACTGCCGAAGCGCCTCGCCGTACGCGTCCCGGCCGACCCGGCCCACCATGCGGGTGGGCGCTCCGGCCAGGCTGGCGGCCATGGCCTGATTGGCTCCCTTCCCGCCGGGCGAGGTGCGGAGCCTCTGGCCCATGACGGTGGCACCCGGGGCAGGCAGGACCTCCACGTGGACCGTCAGATCCATGTTGAGGCTGCCGATGACCAGCACTTCCGGCCCCTGACGGTCACCGGCTGGGGTGAAAGCGCTTTCGGCTGATGCGGACTGGGTCGTGTTCATCTCTCATGCCTCCCTGTGGACCACGGTGGTCTGCCGCAAGACCAGCCGGGGCTGAAGGACCAGCCGGCGGGGGGCCTGCTGGCTGTCGGCAAGCCGCTCAACCAGGAGCTGCGCGGCGAGTCGTCCCATCTCGTACTTGGGCTGGGCGATGGTGGTGAGGGCCGGCCGGCTGAGGGCCGCGAAGGCGATGTCGTCGAAGCCGATGAGGGCCACCTCGTCGGGCACCCGGATCCCCGCCTCCTCCAGATAGCGGAGAACACCCAAGGCCATCATGTCGTTTTGGGCAAAGATGGCGGTGGGCGGGTTGGGGCGGGAGAAGAGGATCCGGGCGGCCTGATACCCGCCCGACTCCTTGAAGTTCCCTTCGATGATCAAGTCCGGATCGAGGCTGACACCCCGCTCGGCGGCCGCCTGGTGCGCGCCCACCAGCCGGTCCCGCGCGGTGCGGACCCGTTGGGGCCCCGTCACCACCGCCAGGCGGGTGTGGCCCAGGTTGAGCAGGTGCCGGACGGCGAGGGCGCCGCCTTCCACGTTGTCGGTGAGGACCGCATCGACGGGCACGTCGTCCTCGTCGACCAACCGGTCCACCAAGCCCACCGCGACGCCCCGAACGAGCCACCCTTCCAGCAAGGGCGCGCCCAGGTTGGCGCCGGCGAAGAGGATGCCGTCCACCCGGCCGGCCTGGAGGCTGGCCACGTAGTGCTGCTCGCGCAAGGGGTCGCCGTCGGTGCTGCCGATGAGGAGGGTGTACCCGGCTTCGGCGGCCGCGTCTTCCACGCCCCGGGCGATCTCAGCGAAGAAGGGGTTGGCAATGTCGGGGAGGAGCAGGCCCAGGGTGGCCGTCCGCTGGCTGCTCAGGCTCCGGGCCGAGTAGTTGGGCGCGTAGTTGAGGGCCCGGGCCGCTTCCAGCACCCGTTGCCTCAGCTCCGGAGAGACCCGATGGTTGCCGTTGAGCACCCGGGAGACGGTGGCGGGGGAGACCCCCGCGCGCCGGGCCACATCGTAGATGGTCGCCGAGGCCAGCGTTATCACCCTTTGAGAAACCGCTTTCTGCACGCAGGGGTACCATTCTTTGCAGGGCTCTGAAACTCCTGCCGCTCCCGTCAATTCCAGGGAAGACGCCGCGCCTGGCGAAGGGGTTCCTGGGACCCGCCGGGGGCTCAGCTCTTCGGGGCCGGGCCCCGAGTTCATCGGGGTAGGGAAGAAGGAGTGAGGCCATGTCCGCCTGGGAGCACTTGGACGCGCTGACCCGTCGCTTCGAGCACCGGAGCTCCACCACCGCCCACGAGCGGGCGGCGGCCCGTTGGCTGGCCGACCGCCTCCGGCAGCTCGGATACCAGGTGGGGGAGCACCCCTTCCAGGCGCCCCGCGAGACCCTCTACACGGGCCCGCCCCTGGTCGGCGGCGCGATCCTGCTCCTGGCCTGGCTCCTGGAGCGGCTCCCATCCCCGTGGAGCTGGCTGGCCCTCGTCGGGGCCGGGGCGGCCCTGGTGCCGCTCATGGGGGAGCTCCTGGGCTCGGGGCCCAACCTGGACCTGATCCTCCCCTTGCGGCCGTCCCAGAACGTGGAGGCGATCCGGCCGGCTGCCGCGCCCGCCCGGCGCACCCTGGTGATCACCGCCCACTACGACACCCAGCGGGCATCGCCCCTCTTCGCGCCGTGGTTTCGGCCCCTGGTACGCCCCTTCCTGACCCTGGCCTATGGCGCCATCCTGGGCGTCCCCCTGGCCATGCTTCTCCGGCTGGCGGCGCCCGAGCTGGGGTGGGTGGCGCCCGTCCTGCGGGGACTGATGGGGCTCCTGGCGGCGACCATGGGCTTCCTCCTGGTCTGCAAGGGGCTGGCCCGGGACATCAACGGGGCCAACGACAACGGCTCTGGGACCGCCATCGCCCTGGCCCTGGCCGAGCGCATGGCCCCCGCGGGCACCGGCGGCGCCGCCTCCGGGGCGGAAGAGACCTCCATTCCCGTGCCGGACGATGTGGAGGTCCGCTTCCTTTTTACAGGGTCGGAGGAGGTGGGCCTGCGGGGGATGGCCGCCTGGATGAAGGGGCCGGGACGGGAGCTCCTGCCCGGGACCGTCTTCATCAACTTGGACAACCTGGGGGGCGGCCAGCTCCGGTTCATGACGTCTGAGGGGATGCTCATCCCCTTCGCGGCCGATCGGGGGCTGGTGGAGCTGGCCCGGGAGCTGGCCGCCGAGCTCCGGGCCGAGACGGGACGGGAGCTCCTCAGCGCCTGGGAGCCCCTCCACTACCTCCCGACCGACGCCCTCATCCCCATCCGGAAGGGTTTTCCCGCCATCACCTTCATCGGCCGGGACGAGCGGGGACAGATCCCCAACTACCACTGGGTGAGCGACACCTTGGACCAGCTGGATCCGGCCCATATCGGGGACGTGGAGATGGTGCTGGCCCGGTACGTCGCCCGGGTCTTGACGGCACGCCCCGCGCCGGAGGCGTAAGGGGAGAGGTTCCACCAAGGGAACGGGCTCCCGGCGAAGGGCCTGGGCGGGGGTCCCGGTCAAGGGGCCCGGCCCGCTCCCTCGGGTCACCGGGCCCGGCGCCCTCGCCCGACGAGCCACCAGGTTGCCAGGAGCAGGGTGAGGGCCGCGACCAGGCCCGCCTCGGGGCCGAAGGACCCCCCGGTGGCGAGGACGGGCCCCGTGAGGTGGGTCTCGAGGAACCGGGCGGTCCGGAGGCCGCTCAAGGGCAGGCCGAGCATGGGCCCTTCCATCAGGTTCCACCCGATGTGGAGGCCCGTGGGGAGCCAGAGTCTTCCGGTGCGGGCGTAGGCCGCGGCGAAGAAGAGGCCGGCGCAAAAGATGCCCGCGGTGGAGGCCACCCCGGCATGGGGGTTGGCCAGGTGGGCCAGGCCGAAAAAGGCGGCCTGGACGGCGGCTGCCGCCGGGAAGGGCCAGCGGGCGGCCAGGCTCTGCAGGAGGAATCCTCGGGCGATGAGCTCCTCTTGGGCGGCGAAGAGGCCGAACCCCACCGCCAGGAGGAGGATCCCCCATCCCCGGGGGACCGCCTCGGGCGGCGCCGGCGCGGGCCACGTCGCCCACCCGGCGAGACAGAGGATGCCAACCACCAGGGCCATGACGCCCCCACCCAGGAGCGTCCCGACCAGGAGCTCGCGCCCGGCCCCAGGACCGGCCAGACCCAAATGGCGGAGGCCTCGCCCGCCTCTCCAGAGGCCCCGCTGGAAAAGGTCAGTGAGGAGCGCCACAGCCAGCAGGCCCGTCAGCCCCCGGAGGGCGAAGAGCCCCGGCTGGCCACCGACCGGCCCCCCAACCGTCTCGGGGAGGGTTCCGGACCAGGGCGGCACGCCCAGCCAACGGGCGAGGAGAGGCCAGAGGCTCTGGGCCGCCGCCTCGCCCGCGGCGGTGGCCAGGGGGACGGCCACCACGTAGAGGAGGACGAAGAGCCCGATCCTGGCCCCCGAGGGTTGGGGCCCCGTCGGGCCCGACGGGCCCCGGGGCAGGCCGGCGCCGCAGGGGAAGGGGGCTCGCTCAGGTCCCATGGCGGCTTCGCAGGTGGGCGACCAGCCCTTCCAGGGCCAGCTCATACCCCAAAGGACCCAGGCCCGCCACCAAGCCCAGCGCGGCTCCGGCGGTCAGGAGGCGGTGCCGGAAGGGCTCCCGGGCGTGGACATTGGTGAGATGCACCTCGATCACCGGCAACGGCGACCCGCTCAGGCAGTCCCGCAGGGCGATGCTGGTGTGGCCGTACGCGCCCGGGTTGAGGATGATGCCATGGTGGGTCGTCTCCGCCGCCTCGATCCGGTCGATGAGGGCTCCTTCGTGGTTGGACTGGAACGACTCCACCTGGCACCCCAGGCGCTGGGCCCGGGCCTCGAGCCGGCGCTCGATGTCGGCCAGGGTCTCCCGGCCGTAGATGGCCGGCTCCCGCCGTCCCAGGCGGCCCAGGTTGGGGCCGTGGATCACCAGAATCCGCTCGTTCATCGGGTGGACCTCCTCTCCTGCCACGGCCGGGGGGACGACCGAAGCACCGGCCGGAGCTCCGGATGGAGCCTCTCAGGCGCCTCGTAGGCGGCCACCCGGCCCCCCTTGGGCCCCCAGCCGACCAGGTGGCCGGGGCAGCGGCAGTCACTGGCGCCGAACCGGGGAGGGCGGAAGGCGCCGGGGAGGCTGGCCGCCAGGCGGGCGGCCAGCTCGCACTCCGCCTCACGCGGGGCCTCCGGCCAGACGTCCGCGCCCACCACCTGGGCCTCGGCCCGCAGGTAGTCGACATGCCAGTGCCGGGCCGAACCGCCGGCCAGGTGCCGGCCCAGGCGGGCGGGGAGGGCCCGCTGCGCCGAGCCGGTGTACGCGTAGAGCCCGGCGGGAAGCCACAGGCCGGGCGGAGGCACGGGGAGATGGCACCCGTGGGGGAGCCACAACCACACCACATACACTCCTCTGGCCGGCAGGCCCATCCTCTGGCCCCAAGGGTACGGGCCAGGAGGCGGGGTGCCCCGACCGGGCCGTAGACCCCTTCCCCGAGGAAGGTTCCCAGCGGTCCCGGAGCCACCTTCCATCGGCTCACCCTCCCATGGAGCACCAAGGCCGGAAACAACCATCCCGCTCCTCTCTCCATTCGGGCTCTCCAGACCAACTCCCTGGCCCATACCGGCGAGGCCGGCCCTGGGATAGGCTGGGCCTCAGGCCCCAGGATGGCCCGGCCGGGCCGGGGGACCGGGAGAGGAGCACCAGGGCTTGGGGAGGAGGGAGTGCCGGAGGTGCACGGTGCTCCAGTCCCGGTTCCTCCAGACCTAGGCGAGCGTAGGATGGCATCGGCCGTGGGGACGGGCTCGATGCCAGGGCCTGTTCCTGCGGGGTGAACGTTATCCTCGAGAGGGTGATCAACGTGACAGACCTGGGCAAGACCAGCTGGATGCAGGAACGGCTGGCCTCAGGGTTTGGCACCCAGCAGGTCCCCTCCTGTCCCGGCGGGCAGCTCTACACCGTCCGGTCTGGGGACACCTTGTTCCGCATTGCTCAGCGGTTTAACGTCTCTCTGGACGCCCTGATCCGGGCCAATCCCCAGATCACCAATCCCGATCGCCTCCAGGTCGGCCAGCGCATCTGCATCCCGGGTGTAGCCCCCCCGACCTGCCAAGGCGGGACCCTCTACACCATCCGGCAGGGGGATACCTTCTTCCGCCTGGCCCAGCGGTTCGGCGTCACCGTCGACCAGCTGATCGCCGCCAACCCAGGGGTGGATCCCGATCGCCTCCAGATCGGCCAGCAGATCTGCATCCCGGGTGTGGCCCCCCCGACCTGCCAAGGCGGGACCCTCTACACCATCCGGCAGGGGGATACCT
>NZ_VSCV01000065.1:0-3643 GCF_047459355.1 Limnochorda sp.
CCACTGAGGGCCCCAATCTGGCGGCCCCGGGGGCTCGCCTCCGGGGCCGCCGGCGTCATGGGCGACCGCCGCCTTCCTTGCGGTATCGAACCCGTCCTCCCGAGGCATACCACCTCGGGAGGATGCCGGATGCCCTGCAAGCCCCTGCCGAAACGTGCCCTTGCACCCCTTCTGGTCCTTGCCCTGGTCCTCTGCCTCTCCGGGACGGGCTGGGCCCACCGGCCGCTCTTTCCCGGGCCCCGGGCCGCCGCCCCCGAATCGGCCGCCTCCATCGCCGATCCGGCCAAGTCGCACGTCATCTACGCCGAGCTCACCGCGGAGACCCCGCACACCTGGTTTGCCTTGAAGAACGACCAGCCCCGGGAGGTCGCCATTCAGATCGGCATACCCGAGGAACCGCGCAAGCAGGTCGCGGAACCCGTCGTGGTCCTCTTCGGCCCCGGGCTTCCCGAGCCACCTGGCGAGCTCCCCGTGGCCCCGCCCCAGGGTGCGGGAGCGGGGGCCTTGACCGTGACCCCCAGCGGCCGCCCGGAGCGGTTCAACGAGCCCGTCACGGGCACCAGGTCCCGCATCGTCGTAGACACCCGCGCCCGGCTGCCCTCGGCCGGCACGTACTACGGCGTGCTCTACGACGCCCGGGGCGAAGGCGGCAAGGCTTGGGTGAGCATCGGGCAACGGGAGGGCTTCAGCTGGCGGGATCTCACCCGCCTCCCCGGCTGGATCCGGGATGACCGGGGCTTCCACGAGGTTTCGGGCTGGCCGGCCTGGGCGTGGATCAGCGCGGCAACCTTGCTGGCGGTGGTATCGCTGGTGGCGGGGTGGCTCCTCCGGCGGCGCGCCTAGATCCCGGCTCGTCCATGCGGCCCGGTTTCGTCCACCCGGCGGTGCGAACAGCGGGCCGGAGGTGCGCGCCGCACCTCCGGCCCGGAGACCGCTTAACCCATCATGAGAGCTCGCAGGGCATCCGCTCAGGCCTGGGCCGCCTCGGATTCGGGCCTCGTCTCAACCCTCGCCTTGACCCGCTCGAGGAGGTCCGGAATCGCGTCCACCAGCTTGTCCAGGGCGCCGCCGGCTCCGGTCTGGACGAACTGCACATCGTCACCCTTGATGACCAGCACGCCCGCTACCTTCATCCGGGCGCCGCCGCCGGCACCGGTCCCGCTGCCGCCGTCGTCCACAGCCGCTTTGGCCTCCCCGCCCCCGGCGCCGAAGCCGAAGCTCACATTGAGAATGGGGATGAGGGTGAGGGACCCGACCTCCATGGGCTCACCAATGACGGTCTTGGTGGTCATGCTTTGAATGACCTTGTCGATGATGGCCTCGACGTTCATCGCTCAACCTCCTGTCCCTGTCCAAACCTCTCCATCCTGCACCATCTGTCCTCAGACCCGTCGCCTCACGCCGTGCCTGCGAATCGGGCCTTCAACCGGGACCACCAGATGCGCCGCACACTCCGGCGGAAGAGCGTTCCCACCAGCACCACCGCCGGCTTGATGGGGATCAGGGTCATCCGAACCTGGGCCCAGCCTTCAAGCCTGGCCTCCCCGAAGTCTGGTGTCAGGCGGAGATCCTCAGGACAGGGCACCATGGCTCGCAAGCCCTCGCACAAGCCCGTCAGGTACGGATCCTCGAGCCCGTAGGCGAGATCACCTTTGGCCTCAAGCCCCAGCGACCGCCAGAGCCTGGCCGTGCAAAGCCGCAGTTCAGGGAGGAGGGAGAGGGCTTCCCGGGCCGAGATCCACCGGGGCCGCCTTTCTTTGGCCCTTTCCTGCCTCGCCTGGCGCTTCGTGCGCCTGCGGCCGCCTCTGTCCAGCGGCCTGGTGAAGCCGAGCACCCGCCACTCGGCCCCTATCTCGCTCCCAGGCTCCTTCGCGCTGCTGAAACGGACCAGCCCGAAGCCCCAGTCCACCTGGACCCGCCAGCTTGTGGGCTCCAGGTTCGCCCCTCCCGACTCGCTCACGGCCAGATCCTTCACCATCCCCGAGGCTCGGAGGGGGATCAAGAGCCCCAAAAGCAGCAGGGCCGCAAGGCCAGCCAGGGCCCAGCCCATCCCGACCAGGATGGCCAGAGCTACCCCAACGGCCGTCACCCCTTCTTCAGGAACCGCCGGGCCAGCGGCAGCCTGGACGCCAGGACCTGCTTGCCGGCCCGGGAAAGGAGGCCTCCCACCAGGTCCAGGGGCATGGCGTACCGCGCCCAGGCCACGCTGTACCCCGCCCAGGCGGGGATCAACCCCCGCGCCCGCCTGGACCGGCTGGACTCCCGCCGCTGCTCATTCCAGGCCCGGAGCAGGGTCTCGTGCAGCTGATCCAGTTCCTTCGGAACCGCAGGCTCGGGCAGGTGCTCCAGGTCCCACATGAGCTCCTTGTACGCGGCCACGTGCTGGCGACACCGGGGGCAGCGGGCCAGGTGGGCGCGGAGGATCTCCTCGTCGGCGGCGTCCAGAACGCCTTCCACATACATCTGCAGGAGCGCATCGTCCACGCAGCTCATTGCCAGACCTCCTCCGCCTGCGAGGGAGCGACGGCATGCCGCCCGGAGGGCGCCCTGGCCCCTTCCATCGCCGCCCTCAAAGCCCGACGAGCCCGGAACAGGTAGGTCTTTACCGTGCCCAGGGGGAGCCTCATCGCCTGCGCGATCTCCTCGTAGCTCATCTCCTCCTGATGGCGGAGGACGATGACCATGCGGTATTCCGGCGGCAGCTCACCAAGGGCCAGCTCCAGCCGCTCCCGGTCCCAGGCCACCATGGCCCGGTGCTCCGGATCGCCCTCGAGCGTCGTGGCCTCCAGGTGCTCCCATTCCCCGTCCAGCGGCACCGTTGCGGGACGGCTGCCGGCCGCCCGGATGCGGTTGAGGCAGGTGTTGGTCGTCACCTGGCGGAGCCAGGGTCAGATGGCCCGCCCCCGCTCGAAGTGGCGGATCGCCTGCAGAACCCGCATGAACACCTCTTGGGCGGCGTCGAGGGCGTCCTCCCGGTCGCGAAGGAAGGTGTAGGCACGCCGGTAGACGCGCACCTGATACCGGTCGAGAAGGAGGGCGAACCCCTCCGACCGCCCCTGCTGGCACAGGCGTATGATCTCGTCGTCCGTGTGCACGGCCTGCTCCCCCGATCGCGGCGCTCTGGTGCCGGAGGCCTGGAACTCTGGACGCGGATCCCCAGCCCCCGGTGCTCGGCACCGGCCATGCATTCCGCCAAGCCTCCACTCCGCTCACGGGGACGGCCGGCGCGTGGATCCGCTTGGCCTTTCACCTGGTACTACACGCCAAGACAGGAAAAGTTTCAGGGAGAAGAGGAAATGTGGGACCCCGCTCCGGGAGCCACCGGCTCGTCCCAGCCGCCCCAACCGGCAGGGAAGCGGGGCCGCGCCCGGGGGCCCGGGACGCCGGCCGGCGGCCCCCGAGCCGGTCACAGAGCGACCTTGATGACGATCTTCTCCACCCGCTCCCGGCGGTTCTCATGGCCCGCCGTGAAGCCGAGGCCGTGCCCGTCGGAGGGGAGCAGGCAGGCGACCTTCCCCGCCGGGAGGGCGATCTCCACCACGCGGTCGTTGACGTGGTAGAAGGCCACGTCCCGGGCCGCATCGTAGGGCTCGAGGACCTCCAGGTCGTCCAGGTGCGCCCAGGCGAGCCCCTCCGTTCCCCG
>NZ_VSCV01000015.1:0-56401 GCF_047459355.1 Limnochorda sp.
CTCCCCTTCGACTCGGACCGGAAGCGGATGACCACCTTCCACCGCCCGGAGGCCGGGGCGGAGGACCTGGTGCCCGGGATCACCCAGCTGGGCGAGCTGGTCGCCTTCACCAAGGGCGCCCCTGACGTGGTGATCGAGCGCTGCCAGTCCATCCTGGGTCCCGACGGCGTCCGGCCGCTCAAGGATGAGGACCGGCAGAAGCTCCTGGCCGCCAACGAGCGCCTGGCCGGCCAGGCCCTCCGGGTCTTGGCCGTCGCCTGCCGGGCCTGGCCGGCGGTGCCCGATCCCCTGGAGCCGGAGACGGCGGAAGACGAGCTGATCTTCCTGGGGTTGATGGGGATGCTCGATCCGCCCCGTCCCGAGGTGGCCCAGGCCATCCGGGAGGCGAAGGGCGCAGGCATTCGCACCATCATGGTGACGGGCGACCATGCCATCACCGCGGCCGCCATCGCCAAGCGCTTGGAGCTGGTCGATCCGGGCCAGGAGCCGGAGATCATCTCGGGCCGGGAGCTGGAGACCATCGACGACGAGACCCTGAAGGAGAAGGTCCGGACCGTCTCGGTCTTCGCCCGGGTGAGCCCCGAGCACAAGCTCCGGATCGTCCGGGCCCTCAAGGCCAACGGGGCGGTGGTGGCGGTGACGGGCGACGGCGTCAACGATGCGCCGGCCCTCAAGGGGGCGGACATCGGCTGCGCCATGGGCATCACCGGCACCGACGTCTCCCGGAGTGCGGCCGACATGGTGCTGGCCGACGACAACTACGCCACCATCGTCTCGGCCGTCCGGGAAGGGCGGGTCATCTACGCCAACATCCGGAAGGCCATCCACTACCTGCTCTCGTGCAACATCGGCGAGATCGTGGCCATCTTCTTCGGTATCGCGCTGGGCCTGGGCTCGCCTCTGACGCCCATCCAGATCCTCTGGGTCAACCTGGTGACCGACGGGCTCCCCGCGCTCGCCCTGGGGGTGGAGCCGGCCGAGCCGGGTGTCATGGAGCGTCGGCCCCGCAGCCCGAAGGAGAGCATCTTCAGCGGCGGCCTGGGCTGGCAGATGCTCTGGCAGGGGGCCATGATCGGGTTCCTCACCCTGGGCCTCTACTGGTGGGGTCTCATGTACCTGACGCCGGGTGAGGCCCGGACCCTCGCCTTCGCCACCCTGGCTTTTACCCAGCTGGCCCACAGCTTCAATGTGCGCTCCACCCACGCCAGCCTCTTCCAGATCGGCTGGTTCTCCAACCGGGCGCTCCTCCTGGCGGTGGCCGCCTCGGCCTTGCTCCAGGTTACGGTGCTGGCCGTTCCCTTCCTGGCGCCCTTCTTCGATGTGGTGCCGCTGTCCATCCTGGACCTGGAGCTCCTCCTGGTGGCCACGGTCACGCCGTGGGTGGTGGTGGAGCTGTACAAGGCCATCCGCCGTTGGGTGGTGAAGGAAGCCTGACGGGCTGAAGGCCGAACTCGCGGAAGATAGTGAAAGGAGCCCCTCCCTCAAGGGCTTCGGCCCCGCCTCCGACACAAAAGGGTGGGGCCGAAGGGGAGGGGCTCTTGGTGCGTTTGGTTCCACTGGAGGCCGTGTCCCCAGGGACCATGCTGGGGCGCGACCTCATGTTGGATGAACGGACTCTCTTGCGGGCGGGCGTCCGGCTCAGCCCCCACATGCTCCGTCGTTTGGCCCAACTGGGCTTTGAGGCGGTCTGGATCTGCGAGCCGGGGGAGATCCCCGCCGGCTCCACCGGCGAGTTGCTGACCGAAGAGACCCGGCAAGCCTCCATGCGAGCTTTGAAGCGGTACGTGCATCGCCTGCGCAAGGGGTATGCGGGCGATCTCCGGCCCATCGCCGCGGTCGTCTCCCAGATCCTCGATGAGATCCTGGCCAACTCGTCGGTCTTGGTGGAGCTCACCGCCATCCGGGGCCTGTTGGACGAGCAGGAGTATCTCTTCGCCCACTCGGTCCGGGTGGCCGCCTTGACCCTCCTCCTCGGCCTCCACAGCGGGCTTGATCCCAGAGAGCTGACCGTTCTGGGCATGGGCGCCCTCCTCCACGATGTGGGGAAGGTCCGGGTGCCCCTCTCCATCTTGACCAAGGAGGGGCCCCTGACCCAGGAGGAACGGGCTCAGATCCAGCTCCACCCCGTCCACGGCTTCGAGATCCTCCGGCGCCACCGGGAGCTGGACCGGCGGGCGGTCCACGTGGCCTACCAGCACCACGAGCGCTGGGACGGCTCGGGGTATCCCCGGGGCCTCCAGGGGACGGAGATCCACCGGTTCGCCCGCCTAACGGCCGTGGCCGATGTCTTCGACGCCCTCACCAGCCCCCGCCCCTACCGGCCCGCCTGGCCCGTCCACCAGGCCTTGACCTTCATCGCCGATGAGGGGGGGCGCAGCCTGGACCCAGCGGTCGTCCGCACGTTCCTCGCCCGGGTCGCCCCTTACCCCGTGGGCACCCTGGTCCGCCTCAACACCGGCGAGGAAGCCCTGGTGGTCCGCCTCAACCCCATCGCCCCGGCCCGGCCTGTGGTCCGGGTCTGGAACGGGGAGGCCCGGGGGACGGAGGTGGACCTGCTCACCCGTCTGGAGTGGCGGATCGTCGGCCCCGTGACCGACCCTCTCCCCGACGGGGAGGCCCCAGGGGGCGGGGCCCTTAGGGGAGCTGGACCCGGTAGCGCCGGAGCCAGTGATCCAGCTGGATGAGGTACGCCAGGAGCTGGGGCAGGCGCATGAGCTGGCCGAAGAAGGGCACGTCCAGATCGGGGGCCTCCTTCTGGAGCAGCCGGACCAGGTGCCTCCGGTCCACCAGGCCCAAAAGGGGTGAGGACCGGTCGGCCAGGATCTCCAAGAGCCACCCGCGGACCGCCGCCAGGTAGGCGGGGTGATGGGTCTTGGGGAAGGGGCTCTTCCGCCGCTCGAGGACTTCCGGCGGGAGAAGCCCGGCCAGCGCCCGGCGGAGGAGCCCCTTCGGCACGCCGTCCAGCGCCTTGAGGGCCCAGGGAACGTTCCAGACGTACCCGACCAGGCGGGGGTCCAGGAAGGGAAGGCGGAGCTCCAGCCCCGCCGCGGCGCTCATTCGATCGGCCCGGTCCAGGAGGACGGGGAGCCACCGGGTCAGGGTGAGGTAGAGCCGCTCCCGGGCCCGGGCCTCGTCGGGCGTCTCGCCGGCCAGGCGAGGCACCTCCTCCAGGGCTTCCCGGTACCGCCGCTCCAGGTAGGCGTGGGGCTGGAGCTCCGCCACCACCTCGGGGGCCAGGAGGGCAAGGCGGGCAGGAAGCCGCCGCACCCAGGGAAAGGTGGAGGCTTCCAGGTCCTGGGGCCGCCAGAACCACGGGTAGCCCCCGAAGACCTCATCGGCCCCCTCCCCCGAGAGGGCGACGGGCGCCGCGGTCCGGATCCGCTGGGCGAAGAGGTAGAGGGACGCGTCCACGTCGGCCATGCCCGGCAGATCCCGGGCCTCCGCCGCGGCAGGCAAGGCGGCCACCAGGTCCGCTGGCTCCAGGTGCACCTCCCGGTGCTCGCCCCCCAGGAAGGCGGCCACCCGCCGGGCCCAGGGCCCGTCGGCCGCCGGTTGGAACTCGTCGGGCTGGAAGTGGGTCTCGTTCCCCGCGTGCTCCAGGGAGAAGGTGAGGAGCGGACCGCCCCGCCGCTGGCGGTGCCGGGCCGCCAGGGCGGAGACCGCGCTCGAGTCCAGCCCTCCCGACAGTAGGGAAGCGATGGGGGCCTCCCGGGGGACCTGGCGCGCGACGGCGTCCTCCAGAAGGGCCCGGACGTGGTCCAGGGTGGTGGCCAGGTCGTGGGGGTGGGGGCGGCTCTCCAGCCGCCAGTAGGTTCCGCTCTTGAGCCCGTCGCGACCGGCCTCCAGCCAAGCTCCGGGCCGCAGCTCGGCCACGCCGCGGAAGATGCCGTGTCCAGGGGTCCGGGCCGGCCCCAGCACCAGCACCTCCGCCAGCCCCTCCCGGTCCAGCGCCGGCTCCACGGCCGGGTGGGCCAGCAGGGCCTTCAGCTCCGAGGCGAAGAGGAACGCCCCCGGGCGGGCGGCGTAGAAGAGGGGCTTCACCCCCAGCGGGTCCCGGGCGAGGAAGAGGCGCTCCCGGCGCGTGCTCCAGATGGCGCAGGCGAAGACCCCGTTGAGGCGGCTGAGGCCCTGGGCACCCCACTGGGCGTAGGCGGCCAGAATCAGCTCCCCGTCCGAAGGATCCGGGAGGGGATGACCCCGGGCCGCCAGCTCGGACCGGAGCTCGGCCCCATTGTACAGCTGGCCGTCCCACACCAGGGCCAACGTCTCCCCGCTCCAGTGGCGGACCAGAGGCTGGGTGGGACCGGTCCCGTCGCCGCCCAGCCGACGGTGGCCCAGGGCCGCGTGGGGCGAGAGCCAAATCCCCTGGCCGTCCGGGCCCCGGTTCTTGAGCGTGGCGCCCATGGCCTCCAACCGGGCTCCCTCCCGGGTCAGGTCCGCCTCCCAGCTGATCCATCCCACGATGCCGCTCACCGGTGTCACCCCTCTCCCGTGGGCTGCGGTCACCCCGTCCGGTGCAGGCTACGCTCCCCCGCGCCGGCCTGTGCCCCGGGGCCGACCCCCGCCGATTGACAGTCTCTGGGACCTTTTGTTACGCTGGGAGCACGTGCCACGGTCTTTGGCGCCGTTGGGCGACATCGGAGGAGGGGCTGAGGGGTGGCGAAGGAAGAGCCGCTGGTCAAGGAGATCGTACCCCAGTCGGAGGATTTCTCGGCCTGGTACATCAGTGTCATCCGCAAGGCCGACCTGATGGACTACGCGCCGGTGCGGGGCTGCATCGTCTTCAAGCCCGACGGGTACGAGCTGTGGGAGGCCTGCCAGGAGGGCCTCAACCGCCGGTTCAAGGCGACGGGGCACCGGAATGCCTACTTCCCCACCTTGGTCCCCGAGAGCTTCTTCGAGAAAGAGAAGGAGCACGTGGAGGGCTTTGCGCCTGAGCTGCCCTGGGTGACCGAGGTGGGCGACGAGGAGCTGGAGGAGCGGCTCGCCCTCCGCCCAACCTCGGAGACCATCATCGGCCACATGTACGCCCGCTGGATCAAGTCCTACCGGGACCTGCCCGTCCTTATCAACCAGTGGGCCAACGTCTTTCGCTGGGAGAAGCGGACCCTGCCCTTCTTGCGGACCACCGAGTTCCTCTGGCAGGAGGGCCACACGGCCCACGCCACCGAGGAGGAGGCCCGGGAGGAGACCTTGCGGATGCTCGAGGTCTACCGGGACTTTGTGGAGACGGACCTGGCCATCCCCGTGATCAAGGGGCAGAAGACCCCCCGGGAGCGGTTCGCCGGGGCGGTGGAGACCTACTCCATCGAGGCCATGATGAAGGACGGCAAGGCGGTCCAGGCGGGCACCTCCCACTACCTGGGGACCAACTTCGCCCAGGGCTTCGGCATCCAGTTCCTGGACCGGGACAACCAGCTCAAGTACGTCCACACCACCTCGTGGGGGGTGTCCACCCGCCTGATCGGCTGCCTGATCATGGTCCACGGCGACGACCGGGGCCTGGCCCTGCCACCCAAGGTGGCCCCCACCCAGGTGATCCTCATCCCCATCGGCCCGGCCAAAGTGCGGGACCAGGTGGTGGCCCGGGCGAAAGAGCTGCTCCAAGCCCTGCAGGCCGCGGGCGTGCGCGCCCGGCTGGACGACCGGGACGAGTACTCGCCGGGGTGGAAGTTCGCCGAGTACGAGATGCGGGGGATCCCCCTCCGCCTGGAGCTGGGTCCCCGGGATCTGGAGCAGAACCAGGTGCTCGCGGTCCGGCGGGATACGGGCGAGAAGCTGCCCATCAGCCAGGATGGGCTGGTCGAGCGGGTGCAGGCCCTGCTGGAGGAGATTCAGGCCACCATGTTCCAGAAGGCCCTGGCCTTCCGGGAGGCCCACAGCTACCAGGCCGAAACCCTGGCGGAGCTGGCGGGCATCCTCCAGGAGAAGACCGGCTTCGTTCTGGCCGGCTGGTGCGGTGACGACGCCTGCGAGCTCAAAGTGAAAGAGGAGACCAAGGCCACGGCCCGCAACATCCCCTTCGATCCTCCCGAGCGGATGGCCCGGTGCCTGGTCTGCGGGCGGGAAGCCCAGCACACCGTCTGGTATGCGAGGGCGTACTGAACCAGGTTCGGCGTCTGTGGATTGAGAGGCCCCGGCGGCCAGGCCGGGGCCTCGCCCTTCATTCAGTCGTCATGGGCCGCTGGCCGGCGTCCCATCAGGAGCCCTTCGGTCAGGGTGAACCGGATATGTCCCGCCTCCGCCCGGGGCTTGAGCCAGGCCTGAACGGCAGGCGGGGCTTCCAGGACGAGCTGCCGGAGGGTGGCCAGAGTCAGGTTGCTCGCGCCCGAGCGGCGGGCCCAGGTCTCCAGGTCCCGCTCCTTCTGGAAAGTCTCCACCCATTCGACGGTCAGGCCCGCGTCTTGGAAGAAGCGGGTCCAATCATCCAGGCTGTAGGCCCAGTGGTGCGAGGGATCGTGCACTTTCTCAAAGGCGTTGACGTATTCGGCTACCGCGCGATCTTCAGGCACCACGTTGTCGATGACGGCGACGAGACCCCCGGGGCGGACCACCCGGACCGCCTCCCGGACGAAGCGGGCCACGTCTGGGAAGTGGTGGGGCGCCACCCGGCAGGTCACGAGATCGAAGGAGGCGTCGGGGAAGGGAAGCGCCTCAGCGTCGGCCACGGCGAAGGTCACGTTGGTGACGCCTCGCTCGGTTGCATGGCGCGCCGCCGCCTGGACCATGGCTGGGGCCAAGTCGGTGGCGATGACCCGGCGTACCCGCGGCGCGAGGGCCAGGGCCGTGTGGCCCCCGCCCGTGGCCACATCGAGCACCTCCCAGTGGGGCTGGGGGTCCGCCAGTTCCACCAGCCGGTCCAGGCTCTCACTCCAGGCATGGTCCGGGCTTTGGACATAGGCTTCGGCATAGGTTCCAAACTGCTGACGATTCAGAGCTTTGAGACCATCCATGGCAAGAACATTTTAGCGGCCAAGGGCGCGACGGGCAAGGTTGGGGTCAGGCCGGGCCGAGCCCGTCCCGGAGGAGCTCCAGGTACTGGCCCACCTCCTGGAGGAGGTGGGCCAGCCGCTCCAGCGACTGGTCCGGTTCGCTGGTGAGCTGGACCATCTCCCGGTTGGTGAAGGTGTCCACCACCAGCATCACCAGCTCCAAGGCCCGGGCCGGGGGCACGTCGGGCCGGAAGGGGGAGGTGTCGATCCCCTTCAGGAGCAGGGTCCAGCCCTCGGCCAAGCCCTCCACGGCGTACGCCTCCAGGGCCGGCCGGACGGCCTCTGGTGGGTTGGCGAAGGCGGCCAGAGAAAGCTGGTAGAGGGTTGGGAACGCCCGGAAGACCTGGACCTTCCGCTGGGACCAGGCGCAGATCCGCTGGAAGAGGTCGGCGGGGGGTGGGGGGAGATCCTGGAGGAAGGCGGTGGACATCTGCGTGGCGGCGTCGCCCACCGCCGCCAGGTAAAGGCCCGCCTTGGACCCGAAGTGGTGGAAGATGAGCCCCTTGGCCACCCCCGCCTCCTCGGCGATGGCCTCCGCGGAGGTCCCGTCGTACCCCCGGGCCGCGAAGAGCCTTTGAGCGGCCCGGAGGATGCGGTCCCGCCGCTGGTCGGGCTCCTTGGGGGAGGGGGCCAGTCGGGCGGTCAGGTTGAGGAACGCGGTGGGATCCCACTCACCCAGGGGCTGGGCGACGGCCGAACGTCCCGGCTGGTAGATGCCCTTCCGGAGCAGCTCCATCAGCGAGCGGACCTGCTCCCGGGCCGCCGCAGGCGTCACCGCTTCCAAGCCGCCCGCATTCAGCCTCTGGAGCCAGGTCGTCACCAGCCCTTCGGCCACCAAGCCGAGCAGGTCAATGGCCCGTTGGGGCGCGATCCCAGGCCGGAAGCTTTGAGGGGCGATCCCGGTGCAGAAGGCCACCCGCTGGTGATGGAGCCGCTCCTCCAGGCGGGCCCGGAAGGGCCCGCCCAGAATCCGGGCGCTCTGGCCCAGGAGGCGGCCCACGAGGCGGGCGTGCTCGGGGTAGGCGTGGAGGCGGCGGAGCTGCTCCATCAGGGCCGCCTCCAGCCGCTGGTACGGATCGGCCGGGAGGGGCTCCTCGATGGGGGCCAGGATGAGCGCCCACGCCTCCTCCAAGGCGGCCTCGTAGAGTGCCTGCTTGGAGCCGAAGTGGTGGAAGATGAGCCCCTTGGCCACCCGAGCCCGCTGGGCGATCCGGTTGGTGGACGCGCCCGCGTAGCTGGACCGGGCAAACTCCTCCACCGCCGCGGCCAAGACCCGGCGCCGGCGCTCCTCAGGGTCCCGGCGGGGCGCAGGCTGGCTCACAGGCGCCACCTCCCTCCTTCAGCCTAAAGATAATACCGCAGGGCCGTTCGGACCAGCCAGGTGGCTCCGCGGGCGAGGGAGAGCCGACCCAGGCTCACCTCCACGTCGCTGGTGCCCGGCACCAGCTCGTAGGTGGCGGTCAGACCCCACTGGGTCTGGGGCGTCTCCTCCAGCGTGGCGGCCCCGTCCAGGCTGATGCTGAGGCCGAGGGTGGGGGCGTAGGCCAGCTGAAGGGCGGCCAGCGGCTCAGGGGGCTGGTCAGGCAGGAAGGGCGCCCGGGCCACCTCTCCCGTCCAGAGGAGGTCGCCCGCGTAGCCCGTGGCCCCCACCGCGGCCCGGGGCCGGGCCTCGCCGGGGACCACCCACCCTTCCCCGTAGACCACCACCGAGCCGACCAAGCCGCTCCCGCCCAAGCCGGCGACCAGGCGGCCGGCCTCCAGCACCCCGTGGGCCGTCAGCTCCCAGCCCGAGAAGGCCCGCCGCCAGCCGGCGACCGGGGCCCAGCCGTCACCCCTCTGGACCAGGGCCAGCTGGAGGCGGTCGTCCGCCAGGTAGAGGTCGGCCCGGGCCCCGTCCACCCCGGGCCGGCGCCCGTGCTCGTCTCGGGGGGTGATGGTGTACGGTTGGGTGAGGCGGGCCGTCTCCAGGGGCAGGAGGATGCGTCCCACCTGGAGGTCGCCCAGGGGTGCCCGGAAGGCCAGGTACCCCTCAATCAGCCCCAGGGAGAACGGTTCGACCGGGGTTCCGGCGCCCGCCAGGGGGAGCCTCGGCTCGGCGGTGAGGGCCACCTGCCAGGGCCCACGGGCCAGGTGCCCCTCCAGGTGGGCGGCCAGGGTCGCCGCCGTCTGGGAGGAGACGTCGTCGAGACGCCGGTGGTCGACCTCCAGACCGACGGACCCCCAGAGATCCACCGAGCCCCCGAGAGACCTCTGGGCTGCGACCCCTGCGGCGAGAAGCAGGAAGCCCACCGCCACCGCCAGGGCTTTCCCCAACGCCCGGCGCCAGTGGCCGGCGGGGCCGGTGGGCCGCCTCGTCGCCCTCATGCCCCCGGCCCCCTCTCATCACGCACCACCCGCCCGTCCTCCAGCCGGACGATGCGGGTGACGTGCTCCAGCAGGCGGGGATCGTGGGTGGAGAAGACGAAGGTGACGCCTTGCTCCTGGTTGAGCCGCTTCATCAGCTCGATGAGGGCCCGGCCCGTCTGGGAGTCCAGGTTGGCCGTGGGCTCATCGGCCAAGATCACCTGGGGCTCCGCGGCCAGGGCCCGGGCGATGGCCACCCGCTGCTGCTGGCCGCCCGAAAGCTGGTTGGGGCGCCGGTGGGCATACGCCGCCATGTCCAGAGCCTCCAAGGCGGCCATCGCCTTGGCCTCCCGCTCCCGCCGGGGCCGCCCCTGGAGCTCCAGGACGAAGGCGGCATTCTCCAGGGCGGTTAGGACGGGGATCAGGTTATACGCCTGGAAGACGAAGCCGATCTCCCAGAGGCGGACGTGGGCCAGCGCGACGGCGTCCAGCTGGTCGGTCCGCCGGTCCCCCAGCCAGGTCTCCCCGGCGGTGGGCCGGTCCAATCCCCCCAAGAGATGCAGGAGGGTGCTCTTGCCCGAACCGCTTGGGCCCGCGATGGCGGTGAACTCCCCCTTCTGGATGGTCAGGTCGACGCCCTGCAAGGCGGGCGTCTGGATCCCACCGGTGGTGTAGATCTTGGTGACTCCTTTGGCTTGCAGAATGGGTTCCAACCTTGCCGACCTCCTCCCTCACCGTGCAGGCCTGCTCGCCCGGGGCGGTGCCCCCGGAACGTCAGGTGACGTGCCGCATGGCTTCCACCGGCTGGAGCCGACCCGCCACCCAGGCGGGCCAGAGGGCCGCGGCCAGGGCGGTGCCCACCGCGAAGAGGATGGTGATCACCAGCTGGCCGGTGGTCAACCCGGCGTACATGACCGCCGGAATGCCGAACTCCACCGTGTACTCCGTCAGGGCATTGGGGAAGCGGAAGCCTTGGGCCAGCCGGGCGATAAGGCCCAACCCCAGGGCGGTGCCGACGGCCGTCCCCGTCAGGACCAACACCAAGGACTCGCTGATGACCATCCGCATCACCCGCCAGCGGTCGGCGCCGAGGGCGATGATCACCCCGAACTCCCGGATCCGCTCGGCCAGGCTCAGGTAGACGGTGTTGACCACCAAGAGGCCCGCCAGGACGAAACCCAGCCCGTTGAACACGAGCATGATGGGATCCACCAGGTCCAGGAGGGTGGCCAGACCCGGCTCCGCTTCCCGCCAGGTCTTGACGTGCAGTTCGGGTCCCAGGGGCTGGGCGAGCCGGTCCCGAACCTGCTCGAGCCGGTCCTCGTCGGTGATCCGGTGGAGGTCTGGGAGGTGGAGCTGGAACCGGGTGGCCGCCTCGGGCGCGGCCAGCTCCTGAGCCGCCGCCAGGGAGACGTACGCGGTCCGGCCCTCCAGGGCCGCTTCGGGAAAGTCCAGAAGGCCCACCAGGGTGTAGGCGCCCGCGCCCAGACCTTCGGTGCCGGGAGCGAAGATGTAGACCACCTCACCCACGTCCACCCGCAGCGCCCGGGCCAAGGCCTCCCCGAGCACGATCTCGTCCAAGCTGTCGGGGTCCGGCAGCCGGCCGGCGCTCAGGTAATCCTGGGCAAACTGCCGTTCAAGGCCCGGGGTCTGGCGGAGGCCCACCAGCTGAATGCCCCGGGAGCGGGAGCCGCCGCTGGCCAGCACCGGGACCTCCAGGAGCACGGCCAGCTCCCCTTCACCGGCCACCTCCCGCAAGGCGGCCTCCACCCGGGCCGCTTCCCGGATCAGGTGAGCGTCGAACTCCCTGGCTTCATCGGCCCCTGCCCGGGTCACCACCAGGTGGCCGGCCCGTTCGGTCAGCACCTGGAACATGCCGTTCTTCATGGCCTCGGCCAGCCCGAAGAAGAGGAGGGTGGAGAGGACTACCAGGGCGACGGCACTGGCGGTGACCAGGCTGCGGGCCTTCTGACGCCACAGGTTCCGCCACGCCAGACGCCACACGTCAGCGGCCCCCCCGTTCCAGCGCTTGCAGGGTGAAGCTTCCGGCCGGCAGTTCGATCCCGAAGCGCGCGTCGCTCAGGCGCACCTCGGTCCGGTGGCCGGGGCGGGTGACGTCCTGGACCGCCATCCGCAGGGGAACCCACCGGTCCCCCACGGGGGTGTACTCGGAGAGCTCGGCCCGCTTCACCACATTCCCCCGCTGGTCGTAGTAGTCGATACGCTGGGGCACCAGCCGCTCCGCCTCCACCTCCAGCCGTACCTGGCCGTAGGGGGTGGGGGCGCCCGGCTTGGGCACCAGTTCCAGGGTGAGGGTCTGGCCGCTGGAGGCGAGGATGGAAGGCGTGTAATCCTCTTCCAGGTCCCGTCCGGCCAGGTCGTTGTAGCTGATGTCCGAGCCCAGGAAGGCGCCGTTGCGGCCGCTGGGCGGGAGCCTCAGGGAGCGGCCCAGACGGGGGTTGTACACCCAGAGGTCATCTCCGTCGATCAGAAAGGCCTGGCCCGCCTCCCGGGGCGGTTGGACCACCCGGATCAGCCCCCGGTCCTCCCCGTCGCTGAGGACGGTCATGACATACTGGGTGGTCCGGTTGGGGCGCTCCACGGTGACGGTGTAGGTCCCCTCCAGAGTGCCGCCCCGGAGGTTGTCCACCACCCTCCGGACGATCTCCGTCGCATCGAGCTCCTGGGCCCCGGCGAGGAGGACCGCCCAGGTGGCTGCCAGCAGGGCCAGAAGGAGGATCCCCCAAGTCCTCAGCAACCGGTTCGCCATTCGAGCCATGGCTTTCCCGCCTCCCATCGTTCCTTTCCTGGTGCTTCGGTTTCCCGGGGCGCGCCTAGGCACTCCGCATCGCCTCCGCGGGCTGGAGCCGGGCCGCCCGCCGGGCGGGGAACAGGGCGCTGAGCCCCACCGCCACCGCCACGGTGATGGCGGAGTAGAGGATGTACGCGGGCCGTACGGCGCCGTAGAACTCGTCGGCCAGGCCGGTCTCCTGGAATCCCTCGCCGACGGCGGCGAACAGGGGGCCCAAGAGGTTGTAGCTGGCCAGAAGCCAGGCGACGCCGTAGCCCAGGACCAGCCCGACCCCCCAGCCGACGGCGCAGGCCAAGAGCGCCTCGTAGGTGACCAGGGTGCCCAGCCGCCGGGGCGGCAGCCCCAGCGCGGCGATGACGCCGAACTCCCGGGTTCGCTCCAAGACGCTGACGAAGATGGTGCTGGCGACGGCCAGGGCGGCGAAGAGGCCGAGGAAGAGCCCGAGGGGCAGCGCGAAGGCCTTGCCTGCCTCGATGTCGCCCTTGATGGGGCCCACCAGATCCCAGGCCCCCCGAGCCTCCAGACCCGGAGGAAGGACCTCCTGGACCCGCCGAGCCACCTCCCCTTCCCTTCCCCGGGGGACATCAAGGGCCAGGGTGGTCGCGGTGGCCACCCCCGTCAGGAGGCGCGCGTCCTCCAGGTGGCCCACGACCAGGGTCTCATCCAGCCCCGCCACCCCCGTCTCGGCCAGGCCCACCACCGTCAAGCCCAGGGCCTGGGGACCCGCCAGGGCGCCGGCGCTCACCACCACCCGCTCCCCCACTCGCACGTCGATCCGCTGGGCCAGCTCCTTCCCCAGGACCACCTCGCCGGGCCCTACCAGCCAGCGCCCTTCCCCGATCTTGTTGGGGATCTGGCTCACCCGCCCCTCGGCCGCGGGGTCGACGCCCCGGATCTCAGCCCCCACGGCGGCATAGGACGATTGGAGCAGGCCCGGGAAGACCAGGCGGGGCGCGACGGCCCGCACCCCCCGGACCTGGGCCACCGGCTCGATGACGCTCAAGTCGGCCAAGGCATGCTCGGGATCGGGATCCTCGTGCCAGGCCGCCGACGCGATCCGGACCGGGGCGGCGATGTAGCGGGCGTAGGCGTTCATCACCGAACCTTCATAGCCATCGATGAAGCTCCAGTAGATCACCGTCGACAGGGTGGCGTAGGCCACCACGACGATCAGAAGCACCGTCCGCTGGCGGTGACGCCAGAGGTTGCGCCACGCCAGGCGAACCAGCGGTGTGGCCGCTGCCCCCTTGGGCGCGGTGCTTGCCATCTCCACCACCTCTTTCCAGACCTCGGGGGGCCCGCCCCCGGCCGCCAGCGTCCATATTGACCATCCGGTCAGCACCTCCAGCATAGCCAAGATTGACCAGATGGTCAATACCGGAGGTGGCTTGGACCACCCAGGCGGCGCCGTGGGCCGGCCTGAACCGAGATGATCCCTCAGGGCCTCGGCAGCATACGGGTGGGGGAGGACAGGACCATTCCTGCGGTGTCCAGGCGGCCACTGGTGGGCCGCCCGGGGGGAGGGAGTGCCTTGCCAGAGCCAACCATGGAATGGCCCCCGCAGGCGATCATTGCCTGGGCGGCTCAGCGTTTCGGGGAACGGCTCGTCGTCTCGTCGTCCTTTGGGAATCCGGAAGGGACGGCCCTGCTGCACATGGTCGCCCAGACGGCACCCCATGTGCCCGTGGTCTGGGTCAACACCGGGTTTCTCTTCCCGGAGACCCTGGCCTTTCAGGAGGTCCTCACCCGGCGCTTGGGGCTCCGGGTGGTGGAGTTGATGCCCCGCCTGTCGCCCGAGGAGCAGGCTCTGGCGTACGGGCCGGCCCTCTGGTCGCGTGATCCGGACCTCTGTTGCCAGCTCCGGAAAGTGGAGCCTCTCTTCAGCTACCTTCAGGGGTACGATGCATGGATGACCGCCATCCGGCGGGGCCAGACGCCAGCCCGGGCCCAGGTCCAGGTCCTGGAGGAGCACCGTCTCCCGACCGCCGATGGCTTCCGGCCGGGTCAACTGATCACCAAGATCAACCCCCTGGCCGGCTGGAGCCGGGAGCAGGTCTGGCAGTACCTGGACGCGCACCAGCTGCCATACAACCCCCTCCTCGATCAGGGGTACACCAGCCTGGGCTGCATCCAGTGCACCCGCCGCATGGCGCTGGCCGGCGACCGGGGAGACGACCGCACGGGACGCTGGTGGGGGCAGGGGAAGACCGAGTGCGGTCTCCACACCCGGACGGTCCGCCTGGAAGCCGGCGGATCGTCCGGGGGCGCCGGATGGGCGATCAGCCCAAGGTGACGTCGAGGTAGAGCATGATGATGAGGCCGAGCATGGTCCCGACGGTGGCCACCCGCTTCTGGGCGCCGCCGTGGGTTTCGGGGATGATCTCGTCGCAGATGACGTAGAGCATCGCCCCCGCGGCGAAACCCATGGCATAGGGAAGGATGGGCCGCGCGACGGTCACCGCCCAGGCGCCCAGGACAGCCAGGGGGATCTCCACCAGGCCGGCTCGGATCCCCGTGTAGGCGGCATAGAAACGCCGGCCGAAGCCGGCCTGCAGGGCGGTAAAGGCGACGGCCATGCCTTCGGGGATGTTCTGCAGGCCGATGGCCCACATGAGGGTGAGGGCCTCGCTGATGTTCCCGGACCCGAAGCCGACGCCGACGGCCAGGCCCTCGGGCATATTGTGGAGGGTGATGGCCACGATGAAGAGGAGGACGGCCGCCACCCGGTTGCCGGCCACCCCTTCCTCGGCCGTCGCGGCCTCGTGCTCGCTGGGCAGGGTCCGGCCGGTGATGGCCACGTGGAGGTGGGGGACCCAGCGGTCGGCCTGGCCCAGGACCACCGCGCCCAAGATGATCCCCACGATGACCGGGATCGCCCCGGCCAGCTCGATGCCGGGAAGGATCAGGCTGGTAAAGCTGGCGGCCAGCATCACCCCGGCGGAGAAGCCCAGGCTGGCGTTGAGGAAGGCTTCCGACGGGTTCCGCACGAGCAGGACCACCAGCGCCCCCACCAGGTTCAGGGTGGCGATGACCAGGCCCCCGACCAGCCCTTGCCAGACCGGGTGGGGCCCGGCGATGCGGAGAAAGAACTCGACCACAGCCTTCGCCTCTTCCTGCAGGGGTTTCAGACGTACTAAAACAGGATTTAGTCCGCCCTAATTCTAGCCCACCGGGGTGCGTCGTGCAACCGCTCGGGCTGCCGGTGGCAAGGATCGCCACGGTCCAGGGCGGAGGAAGGGCTTCCCCCTCGCGGAATGAGACGGAAGGAGGGCTTGGGCCGGGACAGGCCCGGACGAATGGGGGATGGCGTGATGGCGGAAGCGGACCCGCGGGTCGGACCGGGACGGGAGCGCCGGGCGGGCCCGCCCCTCCCGGGCGAGCACGGCGCCTGGGCGACCTTGGTGGCCTGCCTCGCCTTGGGCGGGGCGCTGGCCTTGCAAAGCGGCGGCTCGCTGCTCCTGGCCCTGGGGGCCGGTCTGGCCGCCATTGACCTCTTCATGCTCCGGGAAGCCCTCTACCAGGGTTTCCGGCCCATTCGGGCCCGGAACCCGCGGCAGCGGGCGGCCGCCGCAGCTGCCGCCGCCCACGCCCGGCGGTGGGCTGGAGGGGAGCTGCTCCTCCTGGTGGTGCTGGGGCTGGCTTTGATCCTGGCCACCGGTCAGTGGTGGCTGGCCGGCGTCGGGGTGGCCGCCCTGGGCTTCTTGGCCCTCTTTGTCGCCCTCCGGCACAGCCGGAAGGAGCACACCTTTGGCGCGGAGGTGGTGGGGTTCACGGGCGTGGCGGCCGCCTGTCCCGTCACCTACCTGCTGGCGGCCTCCGTGCAGGGGGACCTGGCCCAGCTGCCGGGCGCGCCCTGGCCTGGGGGGCTGCTGGTGGAGGCGGCCTTGCTCTGGGTCTTGCTGGCCGCCTATTTTGTCGGTCCCGTCTTCTACGTGCGGATGAAGGTGGCCCAGCAGCGGGAGCGGCCCCAGGGGCTTGGGGAGCGCCTCCGCCTGGGCCTGGGGACGGGGAGCTACGCCCTCTTGGTGGCAGCCCTCTTGGCGTGGGCCGGCGGGCCGTTGGGGTTGGGCCCGTGGCCCCTCCTCGCCTACCTCCCCGCCCTGGCCAAGAACCTGGTGGGCATCGTGCGGGTCCGGCTCCCCCTCAACTTGATCCGGATCGGGCTGACAGAAGTGGGCCTGGCCTTCCTCTACGCGGTGGGGCTCTACCTGGGCCTGGCGGCCTGACCCCTGGGCGGGCGGCTCCTTGGGGATTAAAGTGAGAGGCAGGAGGGCAGTCACCGTGTCCTTGGCACCCGTTCCCGGCCCGCCCCGGCCCGAACCTGGCCCCAGGGGCTGGGATCCCGAAGAGATCCGGCGCCTCCTGTGGCATCACCCCTACCTGGGCCTGTTGAGCGACGATGAGCAGGAGGCCCTCCTCCAGCGCGCCCGGGTGGTCCGGGTTCGCCGGAATGGCCTCCTCTTCGCGGAGACGGAGCCCTGCCGCGCCTTCTACCTCCAGCTTTCGGGCCGGTTGAAGCTGGCCAAGCACTCCCCCGACGGGCGGGAGCAGACCCTCCGGGTGGTGGATCCCGGCGAGAGCTTCGGGGAAGCCGATGCCCTCACCGGGACCCATCTGGCCGCCGGCATCGCCCTCCGGTCCTCCCGGGTTCTGGCCCTCCCCGCCGACTTCTTCCGGCAGGCCCTCGAGAGGGGGGGCCCTGTGGCCCAGGCCCTAGCCGCCACCCTGGCGGCCGACGCCGTCCGGCTGGGCAACCTGGCGGCGGAGCTCTCGCTACTCAACGTGACGGCCCGGGTGGCCCGGCTCCTCCTCACCCGGGAGGACTGCCTGGTTGGCGCCAGCGGGGGTTTGAGCCAGCAGGAGATGGCCTCCCTGGCGGGGACGGCCCGCCAGGTGGTGGGCCGGATCCTGCGCCGCCTGGAAGAAGAGGGGATCATCGATCTGGAACGGGGGCGGATCCAGGTGCTGGATCCGGCCAGGCTGGCCGCGCTGGCGCACTGGCATTGACCCGCCCCAGCGGGGGCGGGGTGGGCCGGTAGACCAGGAGGCGGAGGCTGTTGGCGATCACCGCCAGCACGCTGCCCTGGTGGACGAGCATGGCCCACCCCAGGTGGCCGTGGCCCGAGAGGACGGCCCCCAGCAGCACGACCGCGGTGAGGATGGCCAGGGCCAGGTTCTGCCCGATGATCCGCCGGATGGTCCGGGCGAGGTCGATGGCCAGGGGAACCTGGGTGATCTCGTCCCGGGCCAGCACCACGTCGGCCACGCCTTTGGCCAGGTCGGTCCCCTCCAGGCCCATGGCGAAGGCCACCTCCGCCCGGGCCAGGGCCGGCCCATCATTCACCCCGTCGCCCACCATGCCCACCCGGTGCCCCCGGGCGACCAGGCGGGCCACTGCCTCGTCTTTCTCCGCGGGGAGCATACCGCCCCGGGCCTCATCCAGGGCCAGGGCCCGCCCCACCGCCTCCACCGCCGCGGGCCGGTCGCCGGAGAGGATGGCCAGCCGGCCGACCCCCAGGTGGCGGAGCCAGGCGAGCGCGGCGGGCGCCTCGGGGCGGAGGGTGTCCTCCAAGGCGAGGAGCCCGATGAGCCGGCCCTCGACCGCCACCATGACCGGGCTCCGGCCGGCCTCCTCTTCCCGCGCCAGGAGCGCCTGGGCCTCGGGGGGCACCGCCACCTGAGCTTCCGCCATGAGCCGGGGGCTGCCCACCAGGACCGGGCGGGCGGGGCCAGAAGCCCGGCCTGGGGGACGCACCCGGGCCTGGAGCCCCCGCCCGGGGAGAACCTCCAGCGCCTCCACCTCCCACGGCGGGTGGGGACCGGCGGCGGCCAGGACCGCCTGGGCCAAGGGGTGCTCGGAGCGGGCCTCCAGGGCGGCGGCCACCTCCAGCACCTGCTGGGGCGCCCACCCCCCGAAGCCGTGGACCTGGCTCACCCGAGGCCGGCCCTCGGTCAGGGTCCCCGTTTTGTCGAAGAGGAGGGTGTCCAGGCGGGCCAGGGACTCCACCGCGGAGGCCCGCCGGAGGAGAACCCCGTGCCGGGCGGCCACGGCCAGCCCGCTCATGAGGGCCACGGGCGCGGCCATCACCAGCGCGCCGGGGCAGGCGACCACCAGAAGGGTGAGGGAGAGGTGCAGGTCGCGGGTGAGCGCCAGGCTGGCCGCGGCCAGGAGCAGCACCAGGGGCGTGTAGACCCGACCCACCCGGTCCAGCACCTCCTGCACCCGGGGCTTGGCCTCCTGGGCCTCCAGGATTAGATCCAGCACCCGCTGGAAGGTGCTCTCCGCCCCCACCCGGGTCGCCTCCACCTCCAGGTAACCCACCTGGACCAGGCTGCCCGCGATGACCGAGTCCCCAGGCTCCACGTCCAGGGGGATGGACTCGCCCGTCACCCGGGAGGTGTCCACGCTGGCCCGGCCCGTGACCACCCGGCCATCGACGACCACCTTCTCCCCCGACCGGATCCGGACCCGATCCCCCGGGCGGATGGCCTCGACGGGTACCTCCTCCCAGCCGCCTTCCTTCAAGACCTGGGCCCGCTCGGGCATCCAGGCCATCAGCTCTTCCAGCGCCCGCCGGGTGCGGGCCAGGCTGGCTCCCTCCAGGAGGCCCCCCAAACTGTAGAGGACCGTCACCGCGGCGGCCTCCCAGGCCTCGCCCAGGAGGATGGCGCCCGCCGCGGCCAGGGTGACCAGCCCGTCGATGCTCAGGGAGCGGAAGCGCACGGCCCGCCACGCCCGGAGCGCGATGGGGGTCCCGGCGATGAGGGCGGCGGCGATCATCCCCGCCTGGGAGAAGGTGCTGAAGCCTGCCCGGCCCGCCGCCCACGCCAACAGGGTGAGGGCCCCGGCCAGGGCCGGCCCCAGCCAGGGAGGCCGGGAACGGATCTGGGGCAGCTGGGCCGTCATCGGGGCTCCTCCTGAGCCGCCACCACCGTGTACCCCAGCTGCCGGACCCGCTCGGCCACCTCGTCGGCCCCCGGGCCATCCTGGGCCAGGTCCACCACCAGCCGCTGGGAGCCAAACTGCAGGCGCGCCGCCCGCACCCCCGCCATCCGGCGGACGGTCCCCTCGATGCGGGCCACACACGAGGGGCAGGTCAACCCCGTCAGTTGAATGACACCCCGGCGCTCCACACCCTGGGTCTGAGCCATCGTCCCCAACCTCCTCACGGTAGATGCGGGCCGCCCCGGAAAGCCCTGGGGCCGCCCGGCGCCTCCATGGTACGGGGGAAGGGTGGGGATAAGCGAGGACTTAGGTCACACCCGCCAGCGGGGAGGGGCCTCCTCGCCGGCGAGGGCCCGGAGGCCCTCCCAGTCCCGCAGGTGGACCTGTCGCCCGTCCACCTGGAGGAGGCCCAGGTCCTGAAGGCGCCGCAGGGAGCGGCTCAGGCTCTCCCGGGCGCAGCCCAAGAGCCGGGCCGTCTCCGCCCGGGAGAAGGGGATCTGGAAGGTGGCCGCGCCCCCGGAGAGGCGGAGGAAGAGGCTGGCCACCCGCTCGTCCACGCTTTGGGTGGCGAGGCTGCCCGCCATCCGGGTGGTCTCGTCCAGGAGGCGGGCCAGCTCCCGCAGCAGGTCCCAGCCCAGCTCGGGCCAGGTCTCCACCGCCCGGCGGAGGGCGGCCCCGTCCAGAATGCAGGCCTCCACCGGCTCCACCGCCCGGACCTCGCCGGGCGTGGGGCGGCCGGTGAAGAGGGCCATCTCACCGAAGAACTCCCCGGGGCCCAGGAAGCGGAGGACCTGCTCCCGGCCCCCGGGGGAGGTGACCGCGTGGCGGGCCAGGCCGGCGGCCAGGATGGTCAGGTGGGTCGCCTCCTCGCCCGGGGTGAGGAGCTGGCCCGGGGCGTAGTGCCGGTGCCTTAGCTCCCGGGCCAGGTGCTCCCGGGCCGAGGCGGGCAGGCGGGCGAAGACGGGCACCCGCTCAATGCAGCTCTGGCGGCTCAAGGGCACGGGGGGCTCAGGGCCCAGCGGCATGGGCACCACCTCCTTGGGTTCATGATGATCTTTTCGGCCTGAACGCTCCCGGCCCTGGGGTACGGGGACCGGCCTTGTGGCGCCGGGAGCCATGGGCTACACTGCAAGCAAGTGGCCACGATGGCGGCCGCGGCTGGATGGGAGGGGAAGAGGCAGCGATGGACCGGAATCAGTTGCTCCACGAAGGTGTGGTGGCCAAGTTCCTCCGCTACGTCCAGGTGGAGACCACCTCCGCGGAGGAGCCGCAGACCATCCCCAGCACGCCAGGCCAGTGGGAGCTGGCCCGGATGCTGGCCGCGGAGTTGCAGGCCATGGGCTTGACCGATGTGGAGGTGGATGAGCACGCCTTCGTCACCGCCACCCTACCCGCCCGGGGGGCGGAGCATGCGCCCGTCATCGGTTTTCTCGCCCACATGGACACCAGCCCCGCCGCACCGGGCAGGAACGTGAAGCCCATCCTGCACCGGGCCTACCCCGGCGGGCCGATCCAGCTTCCCGCGGGTCCCGTCCTCCGGGAGGAGGAGCAGCCCCTCCTCCGGGAGGTGATTGGCCACGACCTGATCACGTCCAGCGGCGACACCCTCTTGGGGGCCGACAACAAGGCGGGGATCGCGGTGATCATGGAGGCCCTGGCCCGCCTCCTCAGGGATCCCAGCCACATCCACGGGACCTTGCGAATCGCGTTCACCCCGGATGAGGAGAACGGGAGCGGCATTGCCCTCTTCGACCCCGCCCGCTTCGGGGCTGTGGCGGCCTACACCGTCGATGGCGGCCCCTTGGGGGAGTTGGAGTGGGAGAACTTCAACGCCCTCAACCTGCGGGTGGTGATCGAAGGGCGGGCCGCGCACACAGGCACCGCGCGGGGAACCATGATCAACAGCCTCCACCTGGCAGCCCAGCTCATTGGGAGCGTGCCGGCCACGGCCCGACCCGAGACCACCCTGGGGAGGGAGGGCTTCATCCACGTGGACCGGATCGAGGGTTCGGTGGAGCGGGTGGCCATGGTCTGGCTCTTGCGGGACTTCACCGCTTCGGGGCTGGACGCCAAGCGGCAGTGGCTGGAACGGGCGGTGGAGGCGCTCCGCCTGGCCCACCCGGGCTGCCGGATCACGGTGGAGGCGTTGGGCGGGTACCGGAACATGCGGGAGGTGCTGGAGACCTTCCCGGAGGTGGTGGAGCGAGCCCGCCAAGCCTACCGGGATGTGGGGGTGGAGCCCGTGGAGCTCCCCATCCGGGGCGGCACCGACGGCGCTCAGCTGACTCACATGGGGCTGCCCACGCCCAACCTGTTCACCGGGGGGGTCAACTTCCACTCACGGACCGAGTGGGTTTCAGTCCAGTGGATGGAGAAGGCGGTGGAGGTCCTCCTCGCCCTGGCCCGCCGCTGGGCGGAGAGCCCGGCGCCCCAGGCTCGCCCTTGAGCAGGGGGCGGGGGAGGGCCCGGCGAAGAAGACCCCAGTTCCGTCCCGGGTTGAGGACGGCATGAAACCGGGCTGCCCTGGAGAGAAAGAAGGAGTGCAACCAGGGTCGCAGAACCTGGGAGTTCGGAAGGGGTAGCTTGGTTCCTGGAAGGGGGGGTTCGCTGTGGCCTTTGTCATCACCGAACCGTGCATTGATGTGAAGGATGCGGCGTGTGTGGAGGTTTGCCCGGTCGACTGCATCCACGAGGGCCCGGATCAGTACTACATCGACCCTGAGGAGTGCATCGACTGCGGCGCCTGCGAGCCCGAGTGCCCGGTGGAAGCCATCTTCCCCGAGGACGAGGTCCCCGAGGAGTGGGCCCACTTCATCGAGAAGAACGCCAACTTCTTCAAGTGAGGAACCCTTCTCGGGAACGGAGGGCTTGCCGCTTCCGTTTCCACCATGCAGGGCGCCTTCCCGCCGGAAGGCGCCTTTTGTTTCCCCCACACCAAGGCCCGGTGCCCAGGCTGAGGGAACCTAACGGCGCAGCTCGCCCAGGGCCTGCCGGCTCAAGGCGGCCAGGAGCGTCACGCCCGCCACGCCCATCAGGGTGTAGAGGTTCCGGACCAGGGCCGCCAGGCCCACCTGGGCCATCAGCCAAGCCAGGACGCTGACGGCCAGGGTGGTGGTCCTCCACCGAGAGACGGCCCCGCGGGCCGGACCGCGGGGAGGGGCCGGGCGTGGGAAGGGGGAGCGGTCCAGCCGGGCCACCAGCCCAAAGAGATTGGCCACCGCGGTGGTGAAGATCTCGGCCAAGAGGACCAGGCTGTAGGCGGGGCCCAGCCCCGGGGCCAGCCGGGTGGCCAGGAGGACCATGGGCAGCTCTGTCTCCTGGAGCACCTGGGGTTCCAAGGTGAAGAGGCTGAAGTGGATGGCCAGGGCCCCGCTGGCCAGGATGGCGGCCCCCACGAGGGCCCCCGGCAGCAGGGCCTGGCGGGGGCTGGCCCGCCCCAGGGGCCCCAGCACCCCCACCGCGAGGATCAGGTTGTACGATCCGTACGCCACGGCGGCGAGAGGCCAAGCCGGGAGCACCGCGGGGGCGGGTGGGGCCCACCCCGGATCCAGGGGGTGGGTGGCCAGGTTGCCGAGGGCCACCAGGAGCACGGCGCCCAGCAACCAGGGGACCACCGCCGCGATGGTCCGGACCACCCCGTCGAGGCCGAAGAGGACCGCCGTCGCCGCCCCGGCCACCAAGAGGGCAGAGCCCGCCGGGGCGGGTAGCCCCAGCTGCTCTCGGGCGACGGCCCCCGCGCCGGCCGCCATGGCTGCCAGGCCGCCCAAGAGGAAGAGGAGCAGGAGCCCATCGAGGAGGGCGGCCAGCGGGGGGGTGGCGAGCCCCGTCAGGAGCTCCCGGTGGGAGCGGGCCTGGAAGCGGGCGCCCGCCCGCAGGATCAGGTAGCCATAGCCCGCGAGAAGGGCCCCGGCCAAACCCACCCCCCAGCCGGCCTGCAGCCCGTAGAGCCCGAAGAACTGGAGGATCTCCTGCCCCGACGCGAAGCCCGCGCCGACCACCGTGCCGGCGAAGGCGGCCCCTACCCGGAGGGCGGCCCCCATGATCTCCCTGCCCCTGGTGGTGTTGCCGGCCATGGTCCAGCATACGCCGGGGGCAGGGGGCTAGCACGGTTGGGGCCTAGAAGCCGCCGAAGATGAGGCCGATGCGGAAACCTGGCCGCTGGATGGCCCTCAGATCACCCAGCGCGGCGCTGCTCCCCATGGGGATGGGGAAGGTGTAGGTGACCCCAACCTGGGCCGTCCCCAGCTGGCCCAGCCCGAACTCGATGGCCGCCTCCGGCCGGAAGAGGAGGAAGGCGAGCCGCTCGGGCTGGGACCCGTGCTGCAGGGAGGCCATCCCGAGACCGAAGAGGACGCCGAGGCTGGTCCGTGGGGTGACCGCCGGGAAGGCCCCCTGGGCCCCGGGCAGGTACGCGGCGTGGATGCCGCCGTAGCTGAGGCTGAAGCTGGGGCCGTCCCCCGTCGGGGCCGTCTGGCCCGCCGCACCGTACCCGCCCACCCGCCAGGCCTGGTGTCGGCCGAAGCCGCCCCCACCCTGGAGCACCAGCATCTCGGGGAGGGCGGGGAGGCCCAATTCCGCCGGGTCGATGAGGAGGAGCTCTACCATGGGCCCGCCCCCACCGGTGAGGAGCCCCTGGGCCCCAACCGATCCGGCCGCGGTCAGGACCAGGAGGACCATGCCCGCCGCGGCGAGGAGCGCTGCAGCCTTGCCCCGGCCGCGGGCGGTGGATGCTGCCAAGACCGCCATGATCCATGCCTCCTTCCCGATGCGCGCCCAGGCGCACCGGTCGATGGTCGCCGCCTTAGCTATCGGTCGGGGCGGGGCGGAGATGAAGGCTGGCGAGGGGCGCAGGCCTCGGGGTCAAGGAGCGTCCGACCAGGAGAAGCCGTGGTAGCGCAGGGTGAGGGTGAGGCCCCACGGGGAGACCCGGATCTCTTGGTTGCGGACCACCTGGTGTCCCAGCTCCAAGCCGTACTCCAGGGTGGAGTCGATGCTCCCCCACCAGTAGGTGAGGGCGATGCGCCGCAACTCCCCTGTCTTCAGCGAGATCCAGATGGAGCCCTTCTGGGCGCCGGAGGCTCCTTCTTTCAGGGTGCCTTGGAACAGGGCTTGGGGTTCCCCCTCGAGGAGCTCCACGCCCACAAAGTTGAAATCGAAGTCGGCCAGGTAGGTCCGGGCGTCGCGGAGGACCGTCTCAATCTCCCGGGGAACGAAGGCGGGCGCCTTCTCCACGCTGACCACCGCCCGCGGGCCTTGCTGCTCCACCGTGGCCACGAAGGGCGCCCGGAGACCCACCAGGGAGACGTGCCCATCCACCTGGAAGCGAACCCCTCCTTGATCGAGAGGCCGCCGCTCGATGAGTTGCTCCAGAATCTGGTAGGCCTCGCCTGGGTCCAGGGTGAACGGGTCGGGGGCTTGGGCGCTCACCCGGCCCACCCCGCCCAGCCCGACCAGAGCCAGGGCCAGGAGGGCGGCCAGCCAGCCTTGCCAAACGCCCCGGGCCGTCCTTCGGGTCTGAGGGAGTTGGGCCCTCCTCACGCCTTCCCTCCTCGCCACGGGCTTGGGCGTCTTGCGCCGCCAGTATAGCATACAGGTCCGAGAAGAGAGAAGATGGTGGCAAAAGGCTGGGAGAGGGACGGGCCGGGGCCTCATCCGGCGGCGCGGGTCGTCCGGGGCAGGGCGAGGCCCGGCAGCCCCAGGCCCGGGGGGAAGGCCTCGCCCTCGCCGGCCCGGAGGGCGGCCCCCACCTGGGTGGCCATGGGTTCTTCGATCATCTGAAGGTAGGCCTCCAGAGAGACGGGGATCTGGAGGGCCTGGAGGATCCGGAAGCCCCGCACGAAGGCGGAGCGCTCGATCTCCCAGGGCACCTGGGACCAGTGGTGGTGGCGGATCCGCTCCAGCTCCTGGGGCTTTTCGTCAAAATCGAGGACATGGCCCAGCTCGTGGGCAAGAATGACCACCAGGAAGGAGAGGGATTGGCGGCTCAGATCGGGGGTCCAGACATCGAGAATCCGCTCCTCCGGATGGTAGAGCCACTGCTCCCGGACCTGGCCCGGCCGCAGGCGGACCCCCAGGGCCTGAAAGGAGCGGAGCAGCCGGAGGATGTACTGGTTTCTGGGAAACTGGCCCATCAGGTTGTCGGTCGGGTGCGGGCTCATGGCCGGGCCTCCTCGAAGGTTTCCAGAGCCTTCGGCCTCCAAGGGACCGCCTCCTGGTGCCGCGGGGTGGCAATGGCTGCCAGGGGGCCGCAGGATCCTCGGAGAGGGGGCGCCGCCCGCCGGGCTGGGTCCGGGCTGGGCAAAGGAGGGATGGCTGGTGGGTTGGGGTCCCTTCCCCTTTCCCGGGGAATCGGAGGTCGATTGGGTGGCCCTGGTGGCCGAAGCCCGGATCGAAGAGGCCATGAAAGAAGGCCGTTTTGACAACCTTCCAGGCCGGGGAAAGCCCCTCCAGCTGAAAGAGTACCCCTTCGTGCCGGCCCGGCTGCGGGTTCCTTACAAGATCCTGCACGACGCGGGGTTGGCCCCGGCCTGGATCCAACGGAGCCAGACCCTGGCCGAGCTGGAGGAGCGGATCGGCCAGGTGATGGAAGAACACCTGGCCTGGCTAGCCCGGGAGCGGGAGGCCCAGGAGCGCCTGGCGGCCCAAGGGACGGCCTCAAGCCGGGAGCAGGCCCGGGCCCGCCTGGAGCTGGCCCGTCGGGCCCACGGACACGCCGTCGCCCAGGTCCGGGAGCTGATGGAGGCCCGCAACCGAGCCCTCGACCAGTTCAACCAGATGGTCCCCAACATCCTCTGGCAGAAGGGGCGCTGGTCCATCCCCGAACGGCTGGCCCGGTTCGAGGCGGCGTGCCGCGACGCCTTCCCCGGGCTGACGGCGGGGGCTGGCCCTCCCTCGTCGGCGGCAACGCCCCCGCCCGGTACCCCCCTGCCCCCGTCAGGCGGGGGTCCAGAGGGTGAAGGGGATGGCTGAGATGAGATCCCCCAGGCCCACCGTCCACAGCGGGCGGTCCACCCAGCGGGTGGGCATGCCCACCAAGGTCAGCCCCTGCCACTGGAGTCCTGGGCCGTCCAGGCTCCCCGTCACCCCGGGAAGCTCACTCAACGCCTGCAGCAGCTCCAGCCCGGTGGACGCCAAGGGGGTGGCCAGGTGGTCGGCGAGGGCGGCGGGTGTGGCCCGCCCCCGGGCGGAGCGGGCGGCGGCGGCCAGGGCCGTGTAGGCCAGGGCCAGCCGCTCCAGGAGGGCCCTTTCGGGGCGGGTGGTGGAGGTCAGGTAGAGGCCGGGCATGTGCAGCTGGATCCGCTGAAGGCCTGTCCTTTGGTGGAGGAGGTGGAGGGTCTCCAGCATCCAGCGGGGCCCGGGCCGTGCCGGCCAGTCGGGATGGCCCAGGTCGTGGGCCATCAGCCCCAGCTCCGCCTCGTTGAGGCCGAGGCTCTGCACCTGGGGCAGGAGGTGCTGGAGGAGGTACGTCCGGATCTGGGGCGAGGCCATGGAGGCCCACTCGTAGTGGATGAGGAGGCCGGGCGCCTCCGCGCGGACCGTGGCCAGCCCTTCCAAGAGGGGACCGGCCCAGGTGTCGAAGCGGCTCCCGTCGGGATAGGTCTCGGAGAGGAGCTGGAAGCCCGAGAGGATCAGGTGGCTGAACTCCCGGGCGTAGGGGGCAAAGGCCCGCAGCCACTGGGTCCCCTCGCCCAGGCGGTGGTTCCCCGGGTTCCAGGCGGCGATGAACCGGTTGGCCCGGGTGGTGGTCAGGGTGCGGCCGGGCAGGGGGAGGGCCATCCCCTTCGGGTACTCGAAGATCCAGTGGAGGGCTCCTTCCCGGGCGGGCGTGGGCGCCTCCGAGATGGGAACGGGTCCCTCAGGGGCCAGGACCAGGATCTGGGGCGCCTGGGCCAGGAGCTGGGCCAGTTGGGGGTGGAGGGGAGGGGTGAACACCAAGACCCGGGGCAGGCCCAAATCGGCCAGGGCGAGGGCCATGTTCCCCGAGTTCCCTCCCACCGTCGGCTGGTCCACGGGGAAGTGCTCCATGAGCCAGTGGAAGGTGGTTTCGTCGGTGATGACCCGTTCTAGGGCGGTGCTCCGGCTGACGGACCAGGCGATGGCCGCGAAGAGATCGGCCGGGGAGCGGAGCTCTCCGGGCGCGTGCTCAAGGCCGCGGGCGGCCGCCTCCTGCCATGTCGGGTCCGTGGCCAGCAGGTGCGCCAGCTCCTGGGGCCGGGCCCGATGGAGGCCGTCCACCACCGTGTGGAAGGCCAGGGCCACACCTCGGACGGCTCCAATCTTCTCAGGGATGACGGCCAGCGCCTCCTGGTAGATGGCCTGCCACCGGTCTGGGCTCACCATCGCCCCACCGCCTTTCCCGTTGGCTCTCTTCCCGGCTCCTGGTTCGCCCTGGACCCGGGCCCTTCCTCTGCCCAGCCCCTTCCCGGCGGGCCTGCCCAGGGATCCCGAGCGGGAAACCCTGGACGCCGAAGCTGGCCCCTGAACGGAGCGGGGATGGTGCCGAATCCATCATTTGGGAGGAAGGGCTCGCGACGGGCGGGAACTCTTCCCAGCAGGAGGCGCGAACCGATTGCAGGAGATCCTCATCGTCAACGGCCGGGTTCACACCATGAGCCCCCTGGGGACCCTTCCCGGCGCGGCGGTGGCCCTGCGGGCGGGCCGGGTGGTGGGTGTGGGCCCTGAAGAGGCCATGCGCCGTCTCTTGGGGCGGTCGGTCCTGCGGGTCGATGCCCAGGGCGGCTCGGTCCTGCCCGGGTTCACCGATGCCCATATCCACCTCACCGCGTTCGCCCAGCGGGCGCACCAGGTCGATCTCCGGGGGGTCCGCCACCTCACCGAGGCCTTGGAGCGGGTCCGGGCCCAGGTGGCTGAGCTGCCCCCGGGCGCGTGGGTGCTGGGCGGGGGCTTCGACCTCAATGGGTGGACGGGCGAGGCCCCGACCGCCGCTGCCTTGGATCAGGTGGCCCCCGAGCACCCCGTCGCCTTGGGGAGCAAGGACGGCCACCAGGTCTGGGTGAACAGTCTGGCCCTCCAGCAGGCGGGTTTCGGCGATGGGGCGGGGGACCTGCCGGGCGGGGTGGTGGAGCGGGACGCCGCAGGCCGGCCCACGGGCATCCTCAAGGAACGGGCCGCGGAACGGGTGTGGGCGGCGGTCCAGGAGCCGGAGCCGGCCGTCCTGCGGGAGCTGGTCTTGCGGGCCCAGGAGCGCCTCCATGCCCTGGGCATCACTGGGGTCCACGTGCCCGAGGGCGCTGGGGCTTTCCGGCTCCTCCAGAGCCTGGCCCAGGCCGGGGAGTTGGCCCTCCGGGTCACCTTCATGCTCCCCGTCCAGCTCCTGGAGGCGGCGGTCCAGCTTGGGCTGCAGGATGGCTTCGGCAACGACCTCCTCCGCCTTGGGCCGCTGAAGATCTTCAGCGACGGCACCCTGGGGGCCCAAACGGCCGCTATGCTGGAGCCCTACGTGGGCCGGGAGGCCGACGGCTACCGGGGCGTGGTGACCATCGAGCCCGAGGAGCTGCACGAGGTGGTGGCTCAGGCCACCCAGGCAGGCTTGGCGGTAGCCATTCATGCCATCGGCGACCGGGCCAACCGGATGGCCCTCGACGCCCTGGAGCCGTGGGTCTTTCAGAGCCGGCGCCGGGGCTTGCGCCACCGGATTGAGCACGCGCAGCTGGTCGATCCCAAGGATCGGGTCCGGTTTGGGCAGTTGGGGGTGGTCGCCTCCGTCCAGCCCATCCACGGGCCTTACGATCGGGAGCTGGTCCGGCGCCACTGGGGGCCCGAGCGGGCCCAGTGGGCCCATGCCTGGCGCTCGCTGCGGGCCGCGGGAGCCCGGCTCGCCTTCGGTTCCGACGCTCCGGTGGAGAGCCCCGATCCGCTCCTGGGCGTGTATGCGGCCCTCACCCGGCGGCTGCCCCACCAGGCGGACGAGCCCCTGGAGGCGCACGAGGCCCGGGAACGGCTCACCCTGCACGAGGCCTTGGAAGGGTACACCACGGGGGCCGCGTACGCTTCGGGCGAAGAGCGGGTGAAAGGGAGCCTGGAGCCGGGGAAGGTGGCCGATCTGGTCATCTTGAGCCATGACCTGGTCCGGCTGCCCTTGGAGGCGTGGGGGGAGCTGCACGTCCGGGGGACGGTGTGGAATGGCCGGATGGTCCACCAGACGCCCGACCTTCCGGTGGAGATGGACGTGCGGGTCGGTTCGTGAAGCTTTGGAGCGCGCGGGCAAAGGGCGGCTCGGGTTGGCAAGGGGTGGGTGTCTTGGGACGGATGCGACGCTGGTGGCGTAGGGATTACTTTCTCGATCTGGGGGCGACGACCACCCTCTTTGCGGCCGCAGGAGATCCCGCCTTCCGGTCGGAGGCGAGCCTCCTCATCCTCCGGCGGGGGCTGGCCGCGCCGTACGCGGCCGGGGACGCCGTCCGCCACCTGATCGGGCGGCTGCCTCCCAGCTTCCGGCTGGCCCGGCCGTACCGGGACGGCCGGCTGGAGGACGCGGATCTCCTCGAGCAACTCCTCCGGAGCTTGATCGGCGAGCGCCTCCACGGCGGCTGGCGCCGCCGCCACGTGTGGGTCACCCTCTCCATGGCCAGCAGTCCGGCCGAGCGGCAGGCGGCGGTCAAGGTCCTGCGGAACCTGGGGGCGGGCCGGGTCTATCTCACCGCAGAGCCCTTCGTCATCGCCTTGGGCGCGGGGGATCTGGACGAGCCGGGTGGGGTGGCGGCGGTGATCAACGTGGGGGGCGAGTCGACGGAGCTGGCGGTCCTGGTCCGGGACGCCGTGGTGGCCGCCCGGGTGATCCCGGTGGGCGGCCGGGCCCTGGACGAGACGGTCCGGGCGTGGGCCCTGACCCAGATGGGCGTGGAACTGAGCCCCTTGATGGCCGAGGAGGCCAAGTTCCGCTTGGGCCACCTCCGCCCGCCCGAGGGGTCGGAGGTGGATCCCATTCCTGTGGCCGGGAAAAATCTGAAGACGGGCCTTCCCGCCCGGATCCAGGTGGACCCCGAGGTCTTCCGGGCTCGGGTGATGGAGCAGATCCACCAGATCGCGGCCGCCTTCGGCCGCCTGGTGGAAGGGTGCAGCGCGGAGGTGGCCGCCGACCTGGTGGAGCGGGGCGTGGTCCTGGTCGGGGGCGGCGCCCGTCTGGGCGGGTTCGACCAGGTCCTGGCGGAAGCGCTGGAGCTCCCCGTCCGGACCGAGCCGGAACCGGACGCCTTCCTCCTCCAGGGCTTCCAGCGGTGGGCCGCCCAGCCCACGGTCATCCCCGCGGAGGGGGTCCGCCGGCCCGCCCGAGAACGGGAGAAGGGAATCTTCCCCGGGGTCCCGGGAGGCGACGGCGTCTGGTACCCCAACGGACCCGTGGACCTGGACGGCGGGGTCTGGGACGGGGTGGTGGGAGGGGCCGACCAGGCGGCCGCTGCCCAGGAGCCCGACGGGGCCGGCGACGAGGAGCCGGTGGAGGCCTCCCGCCCACCGGGCCCGGGGGAGGCCTGACCGGAGCCGGAGGAAGCACCCGGCCGGGCCTCGAGCGGCGGAGCGGAGGAAGCGGGGCCTCTACGGCGAAGAGCGGTCTGGGCGGTGGGATCGTCACAGGGTTTCCCCCCGGCGCTGCGCGCCAATCGGACCGCCCGAAGGAGGACAGCGATGAAGCAGGTGACGGTTCCCACCTTGCAGGTGGAGGCCTACGCGTCCCTCGCCGGTGAGGCGGCGGTGGAGCGGATTCGCGCTCTAGCCCGTCCCCTGGAAGGGCTGCGGGTCGTGCACGTCAACGCGACCGCCTACGGCGGAGGGGTTGTGGAGCTGTTGTACCCGCTGGTGGGCCTGATGAACGGCCTCGGGATCCCCACCGAGTGGTGGGTGCTGGAAGGGACCGATGCCTTCTTCAATGTGACCAAGACGGCCCACAACGGGCTCCAGGGCGCAGACGTGGCCATCGACCCGGCCATGCAGGCGATCTACCGGGAGGTCAACCTGGCCAACAGCCGGTTCGATTGGGATCGTTACGATCTGGTCATCATCCACGACCCCCAGCCGGCGGCCCTGGCCAGCCTCGTCGGCGAGCGAAAGGCGCCGTGGATCTGGCGGTGCCACATTGACCTGTCCACGCCCAATCCCGATGTGTGGGCGTGGATCCGGCCGTACGTGGCGGCCTACGACGGGGCCATTTTCAGCCTGGCCCAGTACGTCCAGCGGGACCTGACCCTGCCCCTGATCGCCATCATCCCTCCGTCCATCAACCCCTTGAGCGAGAAGAACCGGGATCTGGAGCCGGCGGAAGTGGAGGCGGTACTGGAGCGCTTTGGGATCGACCGGAACCGGCCCCTCATCACCCAGATCTCCCGGTTCGACCCGTGGAAGGATCCCCTGGGCGTCATCGACGCCTACCGGCTGGTCAAGGAGGCCATCCCGGGGGTCCAGTTGCTCCTGGTGGGTTCCATGGCCACCGACGACCCGGAAGGCTGGACCTTCTACGACCGGACCCTGCGGCGGGCGGGTGAAGACGGGGATATCTTCGTCCTGGCCAACCTGCACGGGGTCCACGACCGGGAGGTGAACGCCTTCCAGCGGGCCTCGGACGTGATCATCCAGAAGTCCCTCCGGGAGGGCTTCGGCCTGACGGTGACCGAGGGGCTCTGGAAGGGCCGGCCGGTGGTGGGGGGAGAGACGGGCGGCATCCCCCTGCAGATTCAGGATGGCCAGAACGGCTTCCTGGTCGATTCGGTGGAAGCCTGCGCCGAGCGGACCCGGTGGCTCTTGGAGCACCCCGATGAGGCGAGCCAGATGGGCGCCCGGGGGCGGGAGCACGTGCGGGAGCACTTCCTGTCCACCCGGGAGCTGGAAGACCATCTCCAGCTCATGGCCCGGGCGCTGAAGATCACACCGCCGGTGACGCCCCGGGAGGGCCTCTTCCTCGCGGGCTAGGGGCTGCAGCGGCCCTCCTCCCCATGGTCCGGCGGTCGGCGCCATTCGGCGGCGGCGGTCAGGGTGGGCCGCTCCAGGACCGGAGGCGTGGCGCGGCCGGCGTGGTAGGCCACAATGCCGGCCGCAATCGCCTCGGCGATGGCCTGGCGCCCGCCGGGACTGGCCAGCTGCTCCCGGTCCGTGCTGGAGGTGAGGAAGCCAGCCTCCACCAGCACCGTCGGGTAGGGGACGTGGCGGAGCAGGTAGAAGTCGCCCGGGAGGATGCCGTTCTGGTTGCCCGGGAGGACCCGCTCCAGCTCAGCCTGGATGTGGGCGGCCAGGCGGCGGCTCTCGGGCAGGTGGGGCTGGTAGAAGACCATAGCGCCCGACAGGTGGTCGGAGCTGGCCGCGTTGACGTGGAGGCTGACCAGGATGGCGGCGCCCACCTCCCGGGCCAGCTTCACCCGGGCTTGAAGGTCCCGCAGGTGGCGCCCCCGGACCGTCGGCTCCAGGGGGTCCAGGTCCCGATCGGTGGCCCGGCCCAGGAGGGCGGGGACCTGTTGGGCCTCCAGCCGGTTCTTCAGCTCTAAAGCCAGGTCCAGGGTGATCTCCTTCTCCAGGAGGTCGCCCCAGTGGCAGCCCGAGTCGATGCCGCCGTGGCCTGGGTCAATGAGGACCCGGAAGGGGACCGGGCGGGGCTCCGGCGGGGGAAGGGCGCCGGCGTCGATGAGGAAGAGTCCGGCCGCCCCGAGGGTCCCCAGGAGCAGGAGCAGGGTCCATCCGGGGATGACCAGAATGGGGCGGAGCCTGGGCACCGGTTCTCGCCTCCCGGGCTGGAGTGGGCGGTGTGCGTCATCCTACGCGGCGGCCGCTCCCACCAGAACCAGAAGGCTGGAGGGGGGAGGACGATCATGGCCCAGTGGGTGGAGGCCCTGCGCCGTCAGCTGCCGGTCACCCGGCAGTGGATCTACATGAACACGGGCACCTCAGGCCCGGTGCCGGAGCCTGCCTTGGAGGCGGAAGCCCAAGCCGCCCGGGCCATGAGCGAGGCCGGCCCGGGCCGGGAGGCGACGGTGCGGGCTGGCGAAGCCCGGCTGGAGACGATCCGGCAGGAGTTGGCCCGGTTCCTGGGCACCAGCCCGGAGCGGCTCAGCTTGACCCAGAGCACCAGCGACGGGATCGCCAAGGTGGTGGCCGGCCTGCCCTGGCGACCGGGCGATGAGGTGATCACCTCCGAGCTGGAGCACGCCTCGGGGATCCTCCCCTTCGCCTACCTGCGGGACCGGGCGGGGGTGCGGGTCCGGCTGCTCCGGCCCCGGGACGGGGTGTGCCTGACGGTCGATGAGCTGCGGGAGGCCCTCACGCCCCGGACCCGTCTGGTCTGCATGAGCCACGTCTCCTACAGCACCGGCGCCCGGCTGCCGGTGGAGGCCGCGGCCGAGATGGTCCAACAGCACGGGGCCCTCCTCCTGGTGGACGGCGCCCAGTCGGCGGGCGTTCTTCCCGTCAATCTGGAGGCCCTGGGCGCGGACGCCTATGCCGTGCCCGGCCAGAAGTGGCTCCTCGGCCCGGAAGGGACGGGGGTGCTGGCCATCACCCCCCGGGCCCAGGAATGGGTGGCCCCCACCAGCCTCGCCTGGGCGTCGGTGGACCACGGCGACGGTCCCGCCCATCCCCTGGCCTACCGGCTCAAGCCGTCGGCCCGGCGGTACGAGCTGGCCACCATGAGCCTGCCCCTCTTCGAGGGGCTGCGGGCGTCGGTGGCCATCCTGGACCAGGTGGGGGCGACGGCCGTTTGGGAGCGGGTCGCCTCCCTGGCGACCCGGCTGAAGGAGGGGTTGGCCGCCCGACCCGGGGTGGAGCTGATCACGCCCCTGGAGGCCGACCGCTCCGCGGGGCTGGTCACCTTTAAGCTCCGGGGCGTGCCCGCCCCGGAGGCGGCCCGGCTCCTGACCGAGCGGTATCGGGTGGTGGGGCGGTGGGTGCCCCGGCCCGAGGCGGTCCGGCTCTCCGTCCACCTCTTCAATACCGAGGACGAGGTGGAGCGGGTCTTGGAGGCCATCGATGAACTGGTTGCGGGTGGGAGGCGCGAGCGGTGACGGAGCTGGAGCAGGAACAGCACGAGAGCCAGGATCGGAGCGGGGGCGGTGGGGAGCTTCAGGCGGCCCTGGCCGCCCTGGAGCGGTTCATGGCCCGGGCCCGGCGGCGGCTGCTCATCATCGTGGGCACCTTCCTCACCCTGGTCATGGTCGCCTTCTTCGCGGGGGAACGCTTCCTTGAGGAGCTGCTGGCCGTCCAGCCCCGCCTCAGCTCGCTGGTCTTCCTCTCGCCGGCTGAGGCCCTGGTCAGCCAGTTCAAGCTGGCCCTGGGGCTGGCCGCCATCGGCACCTACCCCGTCTTCCTCTGGCAGATCTGGCAGCTGGTCCGGGACCGGGCCCGGGGCGGCTCCCGGATGATCTACTGGGTGGTCCCCCTGGCCAGCCTCCTCTTTGCCGGTGGGGCGGCCTTCGCCTTCTTCCTGGTCCTGCCCACCACCCTTGCCTTTTTCTTGAGCTTTGCCAGCCCGGAGCTGGAGGCGATGATCTCCACCAGCAGCTTCGTCAACTTTGTCCTGTACCTGACCCTGCCCTTCGGGTTCCTCTTCCAGTTCCCGGTGATCGTCTACTTCATGGCCCGGGTCGGCCTCCTCAGCCCCGGTTTCCTCGCCCACAACCGGCGGTACGCTATCCTGCTGGTCTTCATCCTGGCCGCCTTCCTGACACCGGGAACCGATCCCTTCTCCCAGCTGCTCCTGGCCATCCCCATGGTGGTCCTCTACGAGGTGGGCCACCTGGTCGCCCGGCTCGCCTGGCGCCGCCGGCGCCGGGCCGAGGTGGCCCAAGGCTGACGATTGGAACCCGGAATCGACTTTGTTATAATGAGCGAGCGCGTGGCATCGGCGAGCCCGTCGAATCCGCGCCGTCCAGCCGGCAGGCTGGGCAGATGGCCTCAGCGGGGTGACAAACGTCTTGGACAGACTGGAGCGCTCCCTCGGGGATGGGGGATCGGGGACGGACGAGCGGGTGTACGACATTACCATCATCGGCGGCGGCCCCACCGGGCTCTTCGCGGCCTACTACGCGGGCGAGCGGGATATGTCCTGCAAGATCATCGAAAGTTTGAACCAGTTGGGGGGCCAGCCCGCCGCGCTCTATCCGGAGAAGACCATCTATGACGTGGCCGGCTTCCCGGAGGTGCTCGCCAAGGACCTGGTGGCCCGGCTGGTGGAGCAGGCCCTCCAGCGGAACCCCACCGTCTGCTTGGGGGAAGAGGTGCTCCACATCACCCAGGAGGCGGACGGCGTCTTCCGCCTGGAGACCACCAAGGGGGTCCACTTCTCCCGGTCGGTGCTGGTGGCCGCAGGCGTCGGGGCCATGACCCCGCGGAAGCTCCGGGTGCCCGGCGCTGAGGCGCTGGAAGGGCGGGGACTGGCCTACCAGGTGGACTCCCTCGAGAGCTACCAGGGGGCTCGGGTTCTGGTCGTCGGCGGGGGCGATTCGGCCGTCGACTGGGCCCTCATGTTGGAGCCCGTGGCCCGGGAGGTGGTCTTGATCCACCGCCGGCACGGCTTCCGGGCCCATGAGAGCAGCGTGAAGCGCCTGAAGGCGTCGCGGGTCCGGGTGATGACGCCCTATGAGCTCCGGGCGCTCCACGGGGACGGCCGAGTGACCGGGGCCACCATCTTCCACAACCAGACGGACGAGGAAGAGGAGCTGGAGCTGGACCACGTGGTGGTCAGTATCGGCTTCGAGATGGACCTGGGCCCCATCCGGACGTGGGGCCTGGCGATGGACGACCAGGGCATCGTCGTCGACACCCGGATGGCCACCTCCATCCCGGGGATCTTCGCGGCCGGCGATCTGGTCTCGTACCCCGGCAAGGTGAAGCTGATTGCCACCGGGTTCGGTGAAGCGGCGACGGCGGTCAACAACGCCAAGATCTTCGTCGACCCCGAAGCCCGTCTCTTTGCGGGGCACTCCACCAGTCGGAAGCGCTGAAGGCCAGCCTTCATGGGCCCGGGCGGTGGCCGCCCGGGCTTTTTTCCATATGGGGGCTTGACCGGGCCGGGCCCGTGCTATAATAGGCATGGAAGGTCAGGAAAGGTCAGTACGGGGGTCGGAGATGGCAACGCTGGCAGAACAAATCGAGGCACACCTGAAGCGGCTGCTGGCAGCTTCCAACGGCATCATCGAGATCCAGCGCCGTGAACTGGCCCGTCTGTTCGCCTGTGTGCCCTCTCAGATCAACTACGTCCTGGAGACCCGGTTCACCCCCGAACGGGGGTACCGGGTGGAGAGCCGCCGGGGCGGCGGGGGCTACATCCGGATCACCTGGCTGGGGCCGTGGCAGGAGGGATCCGAGCCCATCAAGGCCTGGCCGCCCTGGAGGGCCATCGGCTCCGAGGTGGAGGCCGAGTACGCGGAGGAGCTGGTCCGGGTCCTGGAGGCTGACGGGTGGTTGGAGCCCCGGCAAGGGGTCCTGGTCCGGACTGCCTTGGACCAAGCTACTGGAGACCTGGAAGGACGGATGGCGGACCGGGTTCGGGCCCGGGTCCTGCGGTCCATCCTCATGGTCTTGCTCCAGTAGGGGTCAGGCTCAGGGAGCCCTGGGCAGCTCTGGCGGAGGGGGTGGGGTCATGCTGTGTGAAGACTGCCATGAGCGGGAAGCGACGGTCCACATCACCCATGTGGTCAACGGGGAGCGGAGTGAGGCCCACCTGTGCGAGCGCTGCGCCCAGAAGCGGAGCGAGAGTGAGGGGGTCGCCCCCTTCGGGCTCCAATCGTTCCTCAAGGGGCTCTTCGACCCCGAGACCCTCTTCGGGCCCGGCGCCTCGGGAGGGTTGGCAGGCGTCGAGCGGGTGGAACGGTGCCAGCGCTGCGGGCTGAGCCTGGATGACTTCCGCCGGCTGGGCCACCTGGGGTGCAGCCACTGCTACCAGCAGTTCCACCGGCAGCTCCTGCCGGCGCTCCAGCGGATCCACGGCGCCACCCGGCACCGGGGCAAGGTGCCGAGCCGGGGGAACGAGACGGTCCTCCTCCGCCGGGATCTGAAGCAGCTGCGGGAGCAGCTGAACGCGGCCATCCAGCGGGAGGCGTACGAGGAGGCGGCGGTGCTCCGGGACCGGATCCGGGCCCTGGAGGAGCAGCTGGGCGCCTCGTGACGGCCGCCGCGTCCAAGGGGGAGAGGCCATGGCACTCGATGAGATCCTCAAGCATCCGGTGGCCCAGTGGATGGTGGGCGACGCCCCGGCCAACGATATCGTGGTGGGAACCCGGGTTCGCCTGGCGCGAAACCTGCACGAGATTCCCTTCCCGGGGGTGGCCACCCGGACCCAGCTGGGGCAGGTGGTGGACCAAGTCCGGGAGGCGATCACCCACGCCGCCCAGGGGGACGGGCGGACGCCGAGATTGGGCCGGCTCCACTTCTTCACCATGGACGCCCTGTCCCCCCTAACGAAGCAGTTGCTGGTCGAGCGCCACCTGATCAGCCCGCAGCACGCCCAGACGGGGGCCGGGCACGGCGTGGCCCTGCGGGATGACGAGCGGGTCAGCATCATGGTCAACGAGGAGGACCATCTCCGGATTCAGGTCCTCCTGCCCGGGTTCCAACCCCAGGAGGCCTGGGAGATGGCCAACCAAGTGGACGATGCCCTGGATGCTCGGCTGGTCTACGCTTTCTCCGACGCGGTCGGGTACTTGACGGCGTGGCCCACCAATGTGGGCACGGGCCTGCGGGCGTCGGTGATGCTCCACCTGCCGGCCCTGGCCCGGGCCGGCCAGATCCGGGCGTTGATCAGCGCGGTGGCCCAGCTGGGCCTGACCGTGCGGGGGATCTACGGCGAGGGGACCGAGGCCTGGGGAAACCTCTTCCAGCTCTCGAACCAGGTGAGCCTGGGGCGCTCGGAGGAGGAGATCACCACCCACTTGGCCACCGTCGCCCGCCAGGTGATCCAGCAGGAGCGGCAGGCTCGGGAGGCGCTTCTTAACCGCCAGCGCATCGAGCTGGAGGATGCCATCTACCGCTCCTTCGGCATCGTCACCCACGCCCGGTCCCTTTCGACCAAGGAGGCCCTCCGCCTCCTGTCCGATGTGCGGCTGGGGATTGATCTGGGACTGATCAGCGGCATCCCTGAGACCATCCTGCAGGAGCTTATGGTCCGCATTCGTCCGGCGCACCTGCAGCGCTTGGTGGGCCGGGAGCTGTCGGCGTCGGAACGGGATCTCCAGCGGGCGACCTTGATCCGGGAACGGTTCAAGGTTCAGCGTTAGAATATCAAGGGAGAGCGTGTGAAGGAAGGTGCTTCCAGGATGTTTGGACGGTTCACCGAACGGGCGCAGAAGGTGGTCGTGCTCTCGCAAGAGGAGGCGCGGCGGCTGGGCCACAACGTGGTCGGCACGGAGCACATCCTCCTCGGTCTCGTCGCCGAAGGTGAAGGGGTTGCCGCCCGAGCTCTCCAGCAACTGGGCATCAGCCTCAACGGGGTCCGGGCTGAGGTGGAGAAGGTGATCGGCCGGGGTGAGAGCCCACCGACGGGCCAGATCGGCTTCACCCCCCGGGCCAAGCGGGTGCTCGAGCTGGCCTTCGATGAGGCCCGCCAGCTGGGCCACACCTACATCGGCACCGAGCACATCCTCCTAGGGCTCATCCGGGAAGGGGAAGGGGTGGCTGCCCAGGTCCTGCGGAACATGGGCGCCGACCTGGAGGGTGTGCGCAAGCAGGTGGTGGAGCTCCTGGGCGGCGGGGGCAGCGGCGGCCCGGGCAAGTCGGCCCGCTCCCGCAAGACCCCGACCTTGGACCAGTACGGCCGGGATCTGACCGAGCTGGCCCGGGAAGGGAAGCTGGATCCGGTCATCGGCCGGGAGAAGGAGATCCAGCGGGTGATCCAGGTCCTCTCCCGCCGGACCAAGAACAACCCGGTCCTCATTGGCGAGCCGGGCGTGGGCAAGACGGCCATCGCCGAAGGGCTGGCCCAGATGATCGTCAACGGCGATGTGCCCGAGACCCTGTTGGGGAAGCGGGTCGTTACCCTCGATTTGGGCGCTTTGGTGGCCGGGTCCAAGTTCCGGGGTGAGTTCGAGGAGCGCCTCAAGAAGGTGATGGACGAGATCCGCACCTCGGGGGATGTCATCCTCTTCATCGACGAAATGCACACCATCATCGGGGCGGGGGCGGCCGAGGGCGCCATCGACGCTTCCAACATCCTCAAGCCCGCCCTGGCCCGGGGTGAACTGCAGGCGATCGGCGCCACCACCTTGGATGAGTACCGGAAGCACGTGGAGAAGGACCCGGCGCTGGAGCGCCGGTTCCAACCGGTGATGGTGGAGGAGCCCACGGTGGAGGAGACCATCGCCATCCTCGAGGGCTTGCGGGACCGGTACGAGGCGCACCACCGGGTGAAGATCACCGACGAAGCCCTGCAGGCGGCGGCCAGGCTCTCGGACCGGTACGTGAGCGACCGGTTCCTGCCCGACAAGGCCATCGACCTGATCGACGAGGCCGCGTCCAAGGTCCGCCTCCAGGGGCTGATCCAGCCGCCCGAGCTGAAGCAGCTGGAGGAAGAGATCGAGGAGACCCGGGTGGAGAAGGAGGCGGCCATCAAGAACGAGGAGTTCGAGAAGGCGGCCAGCCTCCGGGACAAGGAGCAGAAGATGCGGGAGGAGCTGGAGCGGAAGCGGGCCCAGTGGAAGAACGACCGCTCCCGCACCGAGGCCACGGTGGACGCGGAGGACATCGCCGAGGTGGTCTCGGCTTGGACGGGGATTCCCGTCAACAAGCTCCAGCAGGCGGAGACGGAGCGGCTCCTCCACCTGGAGGCGATCCTCCGCCAGCGGGTCATCGGCCAGGAGGAGGCCATCGGCGCCGTCTCCCGGGCGATCCGGCGGGCCTTTGCCGGCTTGAAGGACCCCCGCCGGCCCATCGGTTCCTTCATCTTCCTGGGGCCGACGGGTGTGGGCAAGACGGAGCTGGCTCGGGCCTTGGCCGAGGCCCTCTTCGGCGACGAGGACGCCATGATCCGCATCGACATGTCCGAGTACATGGAGCGGCACACCGTCTCCCGGCTAATCGGCGCGCCGCCGGGCTATGTGGGCTATGAGGAGGGCGGCCAGCTGACCGAGCGGGTGCGCCGGCGGCCCTACTCGGTGGTCCTCCTCGATGAGATCGAGAAGGCCCACCCCGAGGTCTTCAACATCCTGCTCCAGGTGCTGGAAGACGGCCGTCTGACGGACAGCAAGGGCCGGACCGTCGACTTCCGCAACACCCTGCTCATCATGACGTCCAACGTGGGCGCCCATGAGATCCAGCGGGGGAGCGGCATCGGCTTCACCGTTCAGAAGGATGAGCGGGAGAGCTACGAGGTGATGCGGAAGACGGTCATGGACGAGTTGAAGCGGACCTTCCGGCCCGAGTTCCTCAACCGGATCGATGAGGTGATCGTCTTCCACGCGCTTAACCAGGAGCAGCTGAACGCCATCGTGGAGATCATGCTCCGGGACGTGAAGGCCCAGCTGCGGGAGCGGGGCTTCGAGATCGAGTTCACCGAGGCGGCCAAGGAGCTCATCACCAAGGAGGGGTTCGAGCCCGATTACGGCGCCCGGCCGCTGCGGCGGGCCATCCAGCGGCTGGTGGAGAACCCCCTCTCCGACGAGATGCTCCGGGGTGCCTTCCATGAGGGCGATGTGATCGTGGTGGACGCGGTCGACGGGAGCATGCGCTTCAGGAAGAAGGAGGTGGCCGCTCCCGTCGAGCCGTGACCGAGGGGAGCCCGGCGCCAGAACGCCGGGCTCCGCCTTTTGGGCATCCTGGGCCCCGATGGCCTGGGCTTCCGGAGGGCCTGGGCTCCACTAGTCGCCGGAAATGGCCGATGCTATAATCGCACTGAGGGAACGAACGGGGGGAGTCTCTTGGCGGCGGCCGATGGAAAGGCCCGGGGGGACGACCAGCTGCTCCAGGTTCTCCGCATGGTGGCTCCGGGCACCGAACTGCACGAGGCGCTGGAACACATCCTGCGGGCGCGGACGGGTGCCTTGCTGGTCCTGGCGGACAGCGATGAGGTCCTCTCCCTGGTCAACGGGGGCTTCCGCATTGATGCGCCCCTGCATCCTTCGGCCCTGTACGAGCTGGCCAAGATGGACGGAGCCATCGTCCTCTCCGGTGACGCCCGCCGCATCCTGTACGCCAACACCCAGCTGGTCCCCGACCCCATGATCCCCTCATTTGAGACGGGGACCCGGCACCGGACGGCGGAGCGGGTCGCCCGCCAGACCGGTGCCTTGGTGATCGCCATCTCCCAGCGCCGGAGCGTCATCACCCTCTACAAAGGCGATCTCAAGTACGTGGTGCGGGACATCGGCGTCCTGCTGGCCAAGGCCAACCAAGCCCTCGCCACCCTCGACAAGTACCGCTCCGTTCTCGATCAAGCCCTCAACAACCTGAGTGCGGTGGAGTTCGAGGACTTGGCCACCCTCTACGACGTGACCACGTGCATCCAGCGGGCCCAGATGGTGGCCCGGATCGGCCGGGAGATCGAACGGTACGTGGCCGAGCTGGGGACCGAAGGTCGCCTGGTCAAGATGCAGCTGGAAGAGCTGATGGTGGATGCCAAAGACGAAGGGCCCATGATTGTGCGGGACTACTTGGTGAAGTCGGGGGATGCGGAAGAGGCGGCCAAGGTCTGGGAGGCCATGCTGAACCTGGACGCCGATGAGCTGCTGGACCACAGCCTGATGGCCCGGCTCCTGGGCTACGGCACCTCCGGAGCCGCCTCCCTCGATCAGCCCGTCACCCCCCGGGGTTACCGGGTGGTCCGGAAGATCCCCCGGGTCCCCATGCCCGTCATCGAGAACCTGGTCAGCGTCTTCCAAACCCTGCCGAGCATCTTGAACGCGTCCATCGAAGAGCTGGACGATGTGGAAGGGATCGGCGAGGTCCGGGCGCGGGCCATCAAGCAAGGCCTGAACCGCCTCCGGGAGCAGGTCCTTCTCGACCGACACCTGTAGCCTGAAGAGCGTTGGAGCCTGGAGGCCGCTGGCAGGACCGGGCTGGACGGCACGAGCCAGCCCGCGGCGGGGAAGGGGCAGAAGAGGTAGGGGCTCAGAAGGCTAGCGGAGCCCGTAGGGACCGAGCAGGTCCATGTGCCGTTGTTCCTGGTCGATGACGTCCTGAACCTGGAGTCCCAGAATCTGGGCCAAAGCCGTCAGGTAAAAGAGGTGCTGGCCCATCTCGGTCTCCACGATTTCCCGGCACTGCTCGCACAAGGCTCCGGTCACGTGGGATTCCACAGCCTTCAAGGCATCCTCCAGGGTTCCGTCGGTGGGGAAGGTCTGCTTGCGCGCGTGCACCTCGATGCAGCCGCACTGGGTGATGGCCTTGGCCACCGCCCGTTGGAGGCGGGCCTGGGACTCCTGCAGCTTGGTGGCCAGGTCCAGAACGCTTCGGTGGCGGATCAGCTGACGGTTGACGGACTGCTGGAAGTGGGCGAGGTCCACGGAACGTGACGGCGCGTCGCCGGGGGCCTGGCTGCTCGGGGGGGTGGCCACGAGATCACGCTCCTTGGGGGGCTGAGGTACGGCCCCATTATAGGGATGGGCCAGCGAGGGTGTCAAGCGAGCCCCTGGCGGCGGAGGCCGGGCGCGCTGGGCGGGCGCGGCCCAGGGGCGGCCGCCCAAATTGACAGCGGGACGCAGGAAGGGTAGAATAATCACTGTACGGTCCTTCTTCGGGATGGGCCAATAAGGAGATGGGAGCTCGTTGGGACAGACTTTTGAGATTGGTGCCAAGGTGGTCTACCCCATGCACGGTGCTGGGGTCATTGAGGCCATCGAGGAACGGGAGGTCCTGGGGGAACGACAGAAGTACTACGTGATGCGCCTGCCCATCGGGGATATGAAGGTGATGATCCCCATTGCCAACGCCGAGGAGATTGGCTTGCGTGAGGTGATCGACGAAGAGGGCATCAAGAAGGTCTTCGAGATCCTCCAGGGCGAAGAGACCGAGATGTCGAGCAATTGGAATCGTCGCTTTCGTGCCAACATGGAAAAGATCAAGTCGGGAAACATCTTCGAGGTGGCCGAGGTGGTCCGCAACCTCGCCATCCGCGACCGGGAGAAGGGGCTCTCCACCGGTGAGCGGAAGATGTTGGATACGGCCCGGCAGATCTTGGTGAGCGAGCTGGTCCTGGCCCAGGACACCACCCCCGACCAGGTCGAGCACCGTCTTGCCGAGCTTTTTGCGTGAACGTCCTTCCGCAGCGCCCAGGCCACGTCGCGCTGCTTGTTCCTGCCTCGGGGTTCAGGCTGGATAGGATTCCAAGAACTGTGCACCCTACCATCGATCAAGGACGTGGAAGGGGGTGGGGGGAGTGTCCGTCGAAAGGGTCGCCCGGATCCTTCTGGCGGTCACTGGCCTCATCGCCGGTTATCAGGCGACCAACGCCATCATCGCCCACCCGGCCCTCTTCGGCCTGACCGGCGAACCATGGCGTCTCCTCCTCATCGGATCACTCTTGCTCGGCATGGTGGGCTACCTCCTGGGTCCCTGGCTCGTCCGGGGGATCCAGGCGGGGAGCCGCTGGATTTCGGGAACGGTGCAAGGGATTCCCACCGCTGACCTCCTGGCGGGCGCGGTGGGTCTTCTCATTGGTCTTATTCTTGCGCTCCTCATCACCTTGCCCCTCCCCGATCAGATCCCCTTGGTGGGGCCCTACCTGCCCCTGGCCATCACCGCCATCCTCGGCTACACCGGTTGGACGGTGGGCGTCAAGAAGCGGGAGGAGCTGGTCCAGTTCTTCCGCCTCCCCGCCGGGACGGAGCGGGGCCGCGCCCGGCGGTTCCGCTCGGGCACTCGGAAGATCCTGGACACCAGCGTCATCATCGATGGGCGGATCGCCGACATCTGCGCCACCGGCTTCCTCGAGGGCCCGCTGGTGGTGCCCCGGTTCGTGCTGGAGGAGCTCCAGCACATCGCGGACAGCTCCGACGTCCTCAAGCGGAATCGGGGACGGCGGGGGCTGGATGTGCTCCAGCGGCTGCAGGAGATCGCGCCGGCCATGGTCGAGGTGGTGGAGCGGGACTTCCCCGACCTGACCGAGGTCGACTCCAAACTGATCCGCCTGGCCAAAACCATGCAGGCCAAGATCGTCACCAATGATTTCAACCTCAACAAGGTGGCCGAGCTCCAAGGGGTTCCGGTCCTGAACGTGAACGATCTGGCCAATGCCCTCAAGCCGGTGGTCCTCCCGGGCGAGGAGATGGTGGTCCACGTCATCCGCGACGGCAAGGAACAGGGCCAGGGTGTGGGGTACTTGGACGACGGGACCATGATCGTTGTCGATGGCGGCCGCAAGCACATCGGCCAGTCCATCGAGGTCCTGGTCACCAGCGTGCTCCAGACCTCGGCGGGGCGGATGATCTTCGCCCGGCCCAAGCCGCTGGAGAAGGCCCTGTAGCCGCGGCACCAGCTCCAGAGGAGGGACCCCGATGAGGGTTGTCGCCTTGGTGCCCGCCGCAGGCCGCGGGGAGCGGATGCGGCGGGCGCTGCGCGCGCGGGGCGGGGAAGCCCCGGCGCCCAGAAAGCTTTTCCTCCCCCTGGCCGGCCGGCCCGTCCTCCAATGGACATTAGAGGCCCTGCAGCGCTCGCCGGCCGTCGAGGCCCTCTGGGTGGCGGCGCCGCCAGGGGAGACGGCGGCCCTGGAGGCCACCCTGGCCGCCTGGGGCCTGAACCCGGTGCATGTGGTGGAAGGCGGGGCGAGCCGCCAGGAGTCGGTTCGGCGCCTGCTGGAGGCCCTGCCTGAATCAGTCGAGTGGGTGGTGGTCCACGACGGCGCCCGTCCCCTGGTGGCCCCGGAGCTGGTGGAGCGGGTGCTGGCCGCCGCCCTCCGGGAGGGGGCGGCCGCGTGCGGCCTTCCGGTCCATGAGACGGTCAAGCGGGTCGATGGGACAGGGCTGGTGGTGGAGACGGTGGACCGGGAGGGCCTGTGGACCATTCAGACGCCTCAGGCCTTCCGGCGAGATCTCCTCCTCCAGGCCCACCGCCAGGCCCTGGCCGACGGGGCGTCGGGAACGGACGACGCCGCGCTGGTGGAGCGCCTAGGCCGTCCCGTCCGCGTGGTCCCCGGCCACCCGGCGAACCTGAAGGTGACCACACCCGACGACTTGGTCCGGGCCGAGGCTTGGCTCCAGCGCCCGGAAGGGCTGGCGACGGCCGTGCCCCCGGCCTGGGGCCTCCGAGCCGGCTTTGGCTTTGATGTCCACCGGCTGGCGCCCGGGCGGCCCTTGATCCTGGGCGGGGTGACCATCCCCTGGGAGCGGGGCTTGGTAGGCCACTCGGATGGAGACGCCCTCTCCCATGCCATCGCCGACGCGCTCCTGGGCGCGGCCGGCCTGGGGGACTTGGGGGGCCACTTTCCTGACGATGATCCGGCCTTTGCCGGGGCCTACAGCCTGGGCCTCCTCCGGCGGGTGGTGGAGGCGGTGGACGAGGCGGGGCTTCAGGTGGTGGCGGTGGATGCCACCATCCTGGCCCAGGAACCCCGCCTGGCCCCCTACGTGCCCGCCATGGTCGCCAAGCTGAGGGAGGTCTTGGGGGCCCAGGCGGAGGTCAATGTGAAAGCGACCCGCCCCGAGGGTCTGGGCGCCCTGGGGCGGGCCGAAGGGATCGCAGCCTTCTGTGTGGCCATCTGCGCTCCCCGGGTGGTGGGGTAGCAGGGGCGGGTCCGGGCCGTCAGGCGGGGGGTGCCTGCCACCGGCGGAGGAGGTTGGCCATCTCCACCGCGGCCTGGGCCGCCTCGGCCCCCTTGTTGCCCGCCTTGCCGCCGGCCCGGTCCAGGGCCTGCTCCAGGTTCTCGGTGGTCAGCACGCCCAGGGTGCAGGGAATCCCCGTGGTGAGGGCCACTTCCTGGATGCCCCGAATGGCCTCCTGGGCCACGTACTCGAAGTGCGCGGTCTCGCCCCGGATCACCACCCCCAGGCAGACCACCGCGTCCACCTGGCCCGAGCGGGCGAGGGCCAGGGCGGCGACCGGCAGCTCAAAGGCGCCCGGCACCCGGGCTACCTGGATCCCTTCAGCCGGTACCCCCAGCCGGCTCAGCTCTGCCAGGGCTCCGTCCAGGAGCCGGTCGGTCACCAGGCTGTTGAACCGGGAGGCGATCACGCCGATCCGGAGCTGACGTCCGTCGAGGGAAGCTTCCACGGGTGCGGGCCTCATCCTTGGGTCACCCTTTCTGCGAGAGCCTCTTCCAGCCAATGGCCCATCTTGGTCCGTTTGGTCTCCAGGTAGCGACGGTTGCTGGGGTTGGCCCCGATCTCCAGCGGCACCCGCTCCACCACCTCAATCCCGTAGCCTTCCAGGCTCCGGACCTTGTCGGGGTTGTTGGTCATGAGGCGGACCGACCGGACACCCAGGTCCTTGAGGATCTGGGCGCTGATGCCGTACTCCCGGAGATCGGCGGGGAAACCCAGGGCGTGGTTGGCCTCCACCGTATCCAGCCCCTGATCCTGGAGGGCGTAGGCCCGGATCTTGTTGAGAAGGCCGATGCCCCGGCCTTCCTGGCGCATGTAGATGAGGACGCCCCGGCCCTCCCACTCGATGTGCTGGAGGGCCGCTTCCAGCTGGGGCCCGCAGTCGCACCGGAAGCTCCCGAACACCTCGCCCGTGAGGCACTCGGAGTGGACCCGGACCAGGACGGGCTCGCCGTCGTCCACCTCACCCTTGACCAGGGCGACGTGGTGTTCCCCGGGAGCGATGGCCTCGTAGCCCACCAGGCGGAAGGTGCCGTGCTCGGTGGGCAGGCGGGTCTCGGCCACCGGCCGGACCACCTGCTCATGGTGCATCCGGTACCGGATCACATCCCGGACCGAGAGCAGGACCAGCCCGTGCTCCTGGGCGAAAACCTCCAGCTCGGGACGCCGGGCCATGGTGCCGTCGGGGTTCATGATCTCGCAGATGACCCCCACGGGCTGGAGACCGGCCAAGCGCATGAGGTCCACCGCCGCCTCGGTGTGCCCCGCCCGGCGCAGGACCCCGCCCGCCTTCGCCTTCAAGGGGAAGATGTGGCCGGGCCGGATGAGATCCTCCGGCCGGGTGGCCGGGTCGGCCAGGAGCTGGACGGTCCGGGCCCGTTCCGCCGCGGAGATGCCGGTGCGCACCCCCCGGGCGTCGACGGAGACGGTGAAGGCGGTCCCCATCGATTCCTCCCCCTGGTCGACCATCAAGGGCAGCTGGAGCTCGGCCGCCCGCTCCGCGGTCATGGGTACGCAGACCAACCCCCGGCCGTACCGGGTCATGAAGTTGATGGCCTCCGGTGTCGCCTTCTCCGCGGCCATCACCAGGTCGCCTTCGTTCTCCCGGTCTTCATCGTCCACGACGATGATCATCCGGCCCGCCCGAAGGGCCTCCAGGGCCTTCTCCACCCGTTCCAGAGCGGTCTTGGGGTCCATTAGGGGGTCACCTCCTGACCCGGCACCGCGCCGGCTTGGAGCAGGGTCTCCATGTACCGGGCGAGCGCATCCACCTCAACGTTGATCCGGTCACCCGGCTGCCGGCGGCCGAGGGTGGTCACCTCCCATGTGTGGGGGATGATCATGACGGCCACCTGGATTTGGTCGCCGACCTGGCGCCGCGCCGCGATGGTCATGCTGACGCCGTCCAGGGCGACGGAGCCCTTGTAGGGCATGTACTTGGTCAGGCTCTGGTCGGGCAGGAGCCACATCCGGTGGCTCTCCCCCTCGGGCAGCACCTCCACCACCTGGGCCGTGCCGTCCACGTGGCCCAACACCATGTGCCCGTCCAGGCGGCCGTTCATCTGCAGGGCCCGCTCCAAGTTGACGGGGTGGCCCGGCGCCAAATCCCCCAGGTTGGTCCGAGCCAGGGTTTCAGGCGCACACTCGACGGTGAAGGTGGCCGCATCCCGCTCCACCACCGTGAGGCACGTGCCGTTGACGGCGATGCTGGAGCCGATCTCCAGGTCGTCCATCACCTTCTCGGCCTGGATGACCAAACGGGTCAGCCCCTCCCGGCGCTCGACGGCCTGGACCTGGCCCATCTCCTCCACGATGCCAGTAAACATCAGTCTCCCCCTCCCTCACGATGCCGCGGGCGACGCCTCCGCCGCCCGGACAGGAACCCCTTCAAAGACCACATCGCTCCCCACACGCCGAACGCGCCCGGGCTCCAGGCGCCACCCCTCGGCCAGCCGGTCCTTGGGGTGGCCCGCCACCGCGGGCACCCCTCCCGGATCGCCGAGGATGCGGGGAGCCACATACCAGCTCACCCAGTCGACCAGGCCTTGCTCCAGGAGGGCCGCGGCCAGCCGGGACCCCCCCTCCACCAGGACCGAGGCGATCTCCGCCTCACCCAACCGGCGGAGGAGGGCCTGCAGATCCAGGCCGGTCCCAGGGCTGGCAGGATCGGGCGGAAGCCGCCAGACCTGGACTCCCCTGGCCAGCAGCTCCCGCTCCGTCGCCGGCGAGGCGTCGGGACCCGTGGCGACCACGGTGGGGATCGCCCCCGCGGAGGTGACCAGCTGGGCATGGAGAGGCAGCTGGAGGCGGCGGCTCACCACCACCCGCCAGGGCTGGTGGATGCCCCCGGGGGGCTCCACATCCCGGACGGTGAGGGCCGGATCATCGATCCGGACGGTCCCGGCTCCGACCATGACCGCCCCGGAGCTGTGACGGAGCCAGTGGACCTCCTGGCGGGCTGCGGGCGAGGTGATCCAGCGCGCGTCGCCGGTGCGCGCCGCCAGCCGGCCGTCCAGGGTGCTGGCCAGCTTCAGGTGGACCCACGGCCGGCCGAGGTGGATGTAGGTGGGAAACCAGGGGTTGATCGCCTCGCTCTCGGCCGCCCTGAGCCCCACGTCCACGGTGATGCCGGCCTGCCGCAGGCGCTCGATGCCTCCACCGGCGACCCGGGGGTTGGGGTCCCGGGCCGCCACCACCACCCGCTGGATCCCGGCGGCCAGGATGGCCTCGGTGCAGGGGGGCGTCCGCCCCTGGTGGCTGCAGGGTTCCAGGGTGACGTAGAGGGTGGCGCCTCGGGCCCCCTCGCCCGCTTCCCTCAGGGCCAGGACCTCGGCGTGGGGCTCCCCGGCCCGGCGGTGGAACCCCTGCCCCACCACCTGGCCGTCCCGCACCACCACCGCGCCCACCGCCGGGTTGGGCTGGCTGTGCCCGATCCCCTGGCGGGCCAAGGCCAGGGCCTGGCCCATCCACCGGTGGTCGTCGGCGCTGAAAGGATCCGGAGCGGCCTCCCGAGTCTCCACCCAACCTGTCCCCCTTGCCGCACCCCAACAAAAAACCCCGGGGGCGAAAACACCCTCGGGGCACAAGACGGCCGCGCGCGGTCGCCTGGGACCTTCTCCCATCCGGACTTTACCGTCGGCCCCGGATTCGCACCGGGTCAACCCTGATGCCAGGGCTCGTGGGCTCGCGGCGTGTGGCCGCATCACCACCGGTCGGGAATTGCGCCAGAGGCGCTCACCCTGCCCCGAAGGTCCTGATCGATTGCACTTCCAGGATATCACCGAACGGCCGGCGAAGCAACGACCTTGCTCCAAGGCGGCAAAGGAGGGTGAGGGGTTGCGGCGGCGCTGGACGGTGGCGGTCTTCGTTGTCCACCAGGGGCGGGTGCTCCTCCTCTGGCACCGGAAGCACCAGACGTGGCTGCCCCCGGGAGGCCACATCGAGCCCGACGAGCTGCCCGATGAGGCGGCCCGCCGGGAGGTCCGGGAGGAGACGGGGCTGGAGGTGGAGCTGGTGGGGCCCCGGGGGCTTCCCGGCCTGGAGCAGCCCCGTCAGCTGGTGGTCCCGGCCGGAATCCAGGTGGAGCCCGCGGGCCCTGGCCGGGAGCACATCGACCTGGTCTACCTGGCGCGCCCGGTGCGGCTGGGTCCCCTCCGGCCCAATCACGAGTCGGACCACCTGGACTGGTATGGGCCCGACCGCCTGGCCACCCTCCCCCTCCGGGAGGATGTCCGGCGCTGGTGCCGCCGGGCCCTGGAGGAGTTGGGATCCGGGGAGGCACGGGCCTGAGGGTCCGGTTGACGCTTGCTGGGCCCAGTTCCTATAATGGATCCACCTCTGAGGGATCCACCTCGAGGCCCGCTGGGAGCCGGCCTCGGGGCGAGGATGCATCGAAGGCGATGAAGGGAGAAGGGCCCAAGGTCCGGCCTCCAGAGAGGGGCGTCCCGGCTGCGAGCGCCCTGGCCCGCCTGGTGCCGGTGCCTCCCGGAGCTGCCCGTCCGAACGCCCACCGCGGCCAGTAGGGCGTGCCGGTTCCGCCCGTTACTGCGGAGGACGCTGGACGTCCGCAACGAGGGGGCCCGTTCTGGGGGCGGGCCAAGCAGAGTGGAACCGCGGGGAGACCCGTCTCTGCAGGCAGGCTGCGAGGCGGGCTTTTTTCTTGGGGCCAGGTGCAGGGGTTGTGAGGGGGAAGGGCATGTTTGAACGGATCAAGCGGGACATCCAGGTGGTCTTCGAGCGGGACCCGGCCGTCAAGAGCGTCTGGGAGGTCATCTTGGCCTATCCGGGCTTCCACGCCATCCAGATCCACCGAATCGCCCACTGGCTCTACCGCCGCCGGCGCTACGTTTTGGCCCGGGTCGTCTCCCACATCGGCCGGTTCCTGACGGGCATTGAGATCCACCCGGGGGCGAAGCTGGGCCCCGGCCTCTTCATCGATCACGGCATGGGCGTGGTCATCGGCGAGACCGCTGAGATCGGGGAGAATGTCACCCTCTACCAGGGCGTTGTCCTGGGCGGGACGGGCAAGGAGAAAGGGAAGCGGCACCCGACCATCGGCAACAATGTGGTCATTGCCGCAGGGGCCAAGGTGCTGGGCTCCTTCAAGGTGGGGGACGGGGCCAAGATCGGGGCGGGGGCGGTGGTCCTCCAGGAGGTGCCCCCCAACTCGACGGTGGTGGGGGTGCCCGGCCGGGTGGTGGTCCAGGACGGCCGGCGGGTGGACAGCATCGATCTGGACCACGCCCGCCTGCCGGATCCGGTGGCCAGCGCCCTCCAGGCCCTGGAGGCTCGGCTCGCAGCCTTGGAGGCTCGCTTGGACGCCCTGGAGAAAGGGATGCAGAATGGAAGCGGAGCACAGGGAGGTCAGGACGGTGCCCATCCAGATCTACAACACGCTCACCGGGAAGAAGGAGCCTCTGGAGACCGTTGAACCGGGCCGGGTGAAGATGTACTCCTGCGGGCCGACGGTCTACGACTACTTTCATGTGGGGAACGCCCGGGCCTTCGTGGTGCCTGACGTGATCAAGCGGTACCTGCGGGACCGGGGCTACCAGGTCCTCCACGTCCAGAACGTGACCGATATTGATGATAAGATCATCCAGCGGGCCCAGAGTCTGGGGGTCTCGGTGGACGAGGTGGTGGACCGCTACACCCGGGCCTACCTGGAGGACCTCCTCCGGCTGGGGTGCGAGATGCCCACGGTCCTCCCCCGGGCCCGGGACCACGTGGGCCCCATGATCGACCTGATCCGGGTCCTCTTCGACAACGGCCTGGCCTACGCTGCCGGCGGCGACGTCTACTTCTCCGTCGAACGGTTTCCCCGCTACGGCCAGCTCTCCCGCCAGGAGGTGAGCCAGCTGGAGGCGGGCGCCCGGGTGGAGGCCTCGGCCCACAAGCGCCATCCGGCCGACTTCGTGCTCTGGAAGGCCGCCAAGCCGGGGGAGCCTTGGTGGGAGTCGCCCTGGGGCCGGGGGCGGCCTGGCTGGCACCTGGAGTGCTCCGCCATGTCCATGGCCTACCTGGGGGAGCGCTTCGACATCCACACGGGCGGGGCTGACTTGATCTTCCCCCACCACGAGAACGAGATCGCCCAGAGCGAAGGCGCCGTGGGGCACCCGGTGGTCACCTACTGGGTGCACAACGGCTACATCAACGTGGACGGCGAGAAGATGTCCAAGTCCCTGGGCAACTTCTGGCTCTTCCGGGACGTGGCCGACCGCTGGGGCGCGCCGGTGGTCCGGGCCCTGCTCCTCTCCAAGCATTACCGGACGCCCATTGACTTCACCGAGGAGGCGCTGGAGGCCCAAGCCCGGGGTTTGGAGCGGCTCTACCGGACGGTGGGCGACCTGGCTCGTCGCCTCCACCCCGACGCCCCCCAGCTCTCCTCTGAGGCGGCGGCCGCCGGGCCGGCTGAACAGGCGCTGGAGCGGGTCCTTCAGGAGAAGGAAGCCGCCTTCCATGAGGCGATGGAGGACGACTTCAACACCGCCATGGCCCTGGCCCGCCTCTTCGAGCTGGCCCGGGAGGTGAACCGGTACCTGACGGAGGCGGAGCCCGCGCCCCAGCCGGGCCCCCAGCCCACCCTCCACCGGGCGTACCGGCTCCTCATCCGGCTGGGCGGCATCCTGGGCCTGCGGCTGGACGAACCGCTGCACTCGCGGGCGGACGACGGGGAGCTCCTGGTTCCCTTGGTCGACCTCATCCTGGAGGTGCGCCAGCAGGTCCGGAGCGAGCGGCGCTTTGATCTGGCCGACCAGATCCGGGACCGGCTGAAAGCCCTGGGCATTCAGGTGGAGGATACCCGGGAGGGCGCGCGGTGGATCCTCAGCGACGCAAGCCGGTAAAGGGCCGAAACCCCCGACGGGAACGAGCCCGCCTCAGCCGGGTGGAGGGGCGCCAGGCGGTGCTGGAGATGCTCCGTTCGGGCCGGCCCATCGACCGCCTTCTCGTGGCCGAGGGCCGGCGGGGCCGCACTTGGGAGGAGCTCCTGCAGGCGGCCGAAGCGCGCCAGGTCCCCATCGAGTGGGTGGCGCCGGACGATCTGAACCGGCTCAGCCAGACGGGCCGCCACCAGGGCGTCATCGCGGAAGGACCCGCCCCCGCCCCCTGGAGCCTGGGGGAGCTCCTCCAGACCCTCGCCCCCAGGGAGGAGGCCCTCCTCCTGGCCTGCGACCAGGTGCAGGATCCGCACAACCTGGGCGCCCTCATCCGGAGCGCCGACGCCGCCGGCGCCGACGGGGTGGTGGTCCCCGCCCGGCGGAGCGCGACCGTGACCCCGGCGGTGGAGCGGGTGGCCGCTGGCGCCACCAGCTACCTCCCCTGGGTGGAGGTGGTCAACCTAGCCCGGGCCCTGGTCCAGCTCCAGGAGGCGGGCTTCTGGGTGATGGGGCTTGATCCCGCTGGAGCCCGGAACCTCTGGGAGGTGGAGCTGCCGCCCCGGCTGGTGGTGGTGGTGGGCTCGGAAGGGGCGGGCTTGCGGCCCCTGGTGCGCCAGCGGTGCGACGAGCTCATCCGGATTCCCATGCGGGGCCACGTCAGCTCCCTCAACGTCTCGGTGGCGGGGGCCCTCTGCCTCTTCGAGGTCCTCCGCCGCAGGATCCTGGCGGAGGAGGCGGAAGGCACCAGTCCACCGGCCAGGGGCGGCGCATAGACTAGGGGCGAAAGGCGGGGATGGGGCCATGGCAAGGCTTGGCCGCCAGGTCGCCGGCCTGGTGACGATCCTCTGGGTCGCGGCCCTCATCGTGCTCTCCTACAGCCCTGGGTTCCTGACCGCCGCGCCCGAGCCCTGGTCCGCCCCGCGCCTGGAGGCCTTGGACGAGGCCCTGGCCCGGCGAGAGGTCCACCTCTGGGTGGAGGGGAGCGACCAGACGTGGCGCCTCACCGGGGCCGATGTGGCCCTGCGGGTGGACTGGGTGGCCACCCGGGCCCTGGCCGCCGCGCCGCCCCGGCCTGAGAGCCCCGACCTCCCCGTGGTCACGCTGGAGGCGTGGCGGATCCGCAGCTGGCTGCGGGAGCGGGTGGCCGGCTCCGTCCGGGTGGATCCCGTCCCCGCCAGGCTCGATGCCCAGGGCCGGGTGATCCCCGACCAGCCCGGCCGGCGGCTGGACCTGGACGAGGCGGTCCGCCGGGTCGAGACGGCCTTCCGCCGCCTGGGGGCCGGTCCCGGGCCCCTCCGGATTCAGCTGCCCGTGGTCGCCACCCGGGCTGAGGTGACCGCGGAACGATTGGAGGCCCTGGCGCCCTGGACTCGCCTCAGCTCCTTCACCACCCGCTTCGATCCCGATGACGTCAACCGGGCGACCAACATCCGGCTGAGTGCCTCCCTCTTGGACGGCACCCTGGTGGAGCCGGGCCAGATCTTCTCCTTTAACGACGTGGTCGGCCTGCGCACTGAAGCCCGGGGCTTCCTGCCGGCGCCCATCATCGTCAGCCGGCGGCTGGTGGCCGGGATCGGCGGCGGGGTTTGCCAGCTGTCGTCCACCACCTACAACGCCGCGCTCTTGGCTGGGCTGGAGGTGGTGGAGCGGCGCCACCACTCCATCCCCGTGACCTACCTCCCCCTGGGGCGGGATGCCACCGTCCTCGACCGCCTCATCGACTTGCGCTTTCGCAATACCTTGAGCCATCCCGTCCTGATCCAGAGCCTGGTGGAGGGCGACCGGCTGATCGTCACCCTCTGGGGCCACCCCGGCGACCGCCAGCAGGTGGAGGTCCGGACCCGCCTGATCCAAGAGGTGCCGCCTCCGTTCCAATGGGAGGATGGGACCGACGTGAGGGACCTGCCGCCGGGCCTCTCGGTGCACGAGCTGGAAGTGGTCGTCCCCGGCCGCCCCGAGTACGTGGTGGAGACAGAGCGGCTCTTCTTCGGGACGGATGGCCAAGTGGTGCGAACTGAGAAACTCTCCAGGGATCGCTACCTGCCCGAGCCCCGCATTGTGCGGCCGCCCGGGCCCCTCCAGCCCCCCGCCCAGCCGTGATGAGACGGGATGGGACGGGCCCGATGGGCCGAAAGGGCCTTTCTTGACGCTTCTCGCGAGCCTAGTGTATAATCCGCGTGGACGACTTGTCCGGTTGAGAGGCTCCCCAAGACCAGCACGGCCGGTTCCCCAGAACCGGCCGTAACGGCAGGTCGGCCCCTGGAAGGGGCCGGAGAAGCCACCACAACGCAGGGAATCCGTCTCCATTTCCCGAGCGGCGCATCTGGACTTGAATGAATCTTCCTATGGGGGCGATTTTGCTTTGAGCCTTCCCGCCCGTAAAGAGGCGTCTCGCCGAGAACTCTACGAGCTATTCGAGCGACTGGACGACGAGGAAGTCGTCGAGTTCGCGCGGGAGGGTGAGGAAGCGGCCCTCGAGTACCTGATCGACAAGTACCGCAACTTCGTGCGGGCCAAAGCCCGTTCCTACTTCCTCATCGGGGCCGATCGCGAGGACATCATTCAAGAGGGTATGATTGGCCTTTACAAGGCGATCCGGGATTTCCGGGCCGAGAAGTTGGCCTCCTTCCGGGCCTTTGCGGAGCTGTGCATCACCCGTCAGATGATCACCGCCATCAAGACGGCGACCCGGCAGAAGCACATCCCGCTCAACTCGTACGTCTCGCTGAACAAGCCGATGTACGACGAGGAGTCGGACCGGACCCTCATGGACGTCCTGGCCGGGAGCCGGATCAGCGATCCTGAGGAGCTGGTCATCAGCCAGGAGGAGTTCAACGACATTGAAAGCAAGATGAACGGCTTCCTTAGCCCGCTGGAGTGGCAGGTGCTCATGTCCTACCTGGAAGGGAAGTCGTACCAGGAGATCGCGGACGATCTCTCCCGGCACGTCAAGTCCATTGACAACGCCCTGCAGCGGGTGAAGCGGAAGCTGGAGCGGTACTTGGAGCGGCGGGAGATGGAGAGCCGCTCGTGAGGGCTGGGCCGGGCCGGAGCCGTTGACGGCGAGGCCAGAGGCCGTTAAGATTCAACATGGAGTTCAGGCCGGCGTAGCTCAACTGGTAGAGCGGCTCCCTTGTAAGGAGACGGCCCGAAAGGGAATTGCGGGTTCGAGTCCCGCCGCCGGCTCCAGGGCCGGACCGGTCGGTCCGGCCCTTCACCGTCTCAGGGGAGCCGGCCTTGACGCTCCGTCGCGGCCCTGCTATAATCGTCCTTGCGGCTCGGGCGGTTGCCGACGCGGAGGGATTCCCGAGCTGGCCAAAGGGGGCAGACTGTAAATCTGCTGGCGTTGCCTTCGGAGGTTCGAATCCTCCTCCCTCCACCAAGCAGGCAACCGTCCGTGCCACCGCGACGCGGGGTGGAGCAACGGTAGCTCGTCGGGCTCATAACCCGGAGGTTGCCGGTTCGAATCCGGCCCCCGCAACCAACCGGCCGGCGACGCCGGCCCCTGCCCGCATAGCTCAGTCGGTAGAGCGCCTCCATGGTAAGGAGGAGGTCGGCGGTTCAAGTCCGCCTGCGGGCTCCAATCCAAACCGATGGACCATGGCCTCCAGCATGCTGGAGGCCATTTTTTCGTGCAGCGCCCGCCCGATGATTGGCCGTCTCGCCCGAGGGGCATCCTCCAAACCTTGGAGGGATGGCTATGGCGAAGCAGAAGTTCGAGCGGACCAAGCCGCACGTGAACGTGGGGACCATCG